>SKVI01000262.1 GCA_007129525.1 Gemmatimonadota bacterium
ACGGCCCCAGTGATGACGGGGCCGCCGGCGGGCCAGGCGTCAGGGAGGCTTCGCCAAGCCGACTGGAATTCCACCCCCTGGGCTCCGTTGACCGAGATGGGCTCGAAGGTGACCACCGAGGTGTCCAGCTCCTGGGGATCCACGTAGTAGGTCCCGGCCATCTCCAGGCGCCACTCCTCCAGCTCCTCCCGGGTGGGGTCCTCCTCGGGGGCCGGCTCCCACCAGGTAACCGCGATCTCCCGGATGAGCTCACGGGGGCTGGGGTTGTCGTTGCGGAAGCGGAGGACGGTGTCGGCCTCCACGTAGTAGCGGTACACGTTGGGAAACTGCATGGAGAAGCCCACGTTCTGGGCCAGCGAGTCAGCCAGGATGGTGTCGCGGCCCGACACGAACATGCGGTTGCGTACGAAGTCCCGGTACTCGGTGTCCATCTTCTCCAGCACCTGCCCGGCCAGCTCCGTCACCGCGGGGCCTGGATCCGTGTCGGGGAGGAGGAGTACCCACACCTTCTGCCCCCGCGCCCAGACGTCAAAGACCTCCACCAGGGCGGGGGCCGCCGGCGCCGCCTCGCCGCCCCGCTCCAGCGCCTCGGCCACCCACGGGGTTTCGGGCGTGCCCATCACCACGGTCTGCCGGAAGCGTCGGAGTTGGCCCCAGCCGTCCTCGGTGCCCGGGTCCACCTGCGTGATGCGGAAGGGGCGCTCCTCCCGCACCGTCTGGATGGTGGGCTCCATCTGGGCCCGGAACTCGTCTTCCACCTCCATCCAGAGATCCTGGTCCACGCCCACGATGACCGCGTCCAGGTCGCCGTGGGAGCGGGGCTGCTCGCAGGCGGCAAAGAGCAGGACGAGGGCGGCCAGGGGGCCGATGGCGGCGCGCAGGGGAATGTTCGACCTGGACAAGGTTCTCTCTCCGTGCATCAGGGGGGGGGCGGGTGGCGTCGCTTCCGGGAGCGGTTCGAGTTCGGCCCCGGACCTCGGGACCCGTACCGGCTTATTAGCCCCGCATCGGGGGCCCCGTTCCCGCTTGACATTCGCGGGGCCGAACGTACAATTCCGCGGGCAGGCGGCACCGTCAGCGTTCCGGACCACCCCGTGCCGGCGTTCCGAACCCTCTCACCCGCCGGCACCCCCCACTCTCGCCCGACTCTTGATTGGAGAACTGGACATGACACACCACAGGGGCAGGCTCGACCCCGACACCCCCGCCACTTCGGCACTTCTGGCCCTGGACGAAGACGAGGAGCTGGACGAGGAGGAGTGGGAGGACGAGGACGACTGGGACGACGACGAAGACGACTGGGACGACGAGGACGACGAAGAGTGGGACGAGTGGTACGACGACGAAGAAGAAGACCTCTGACGTCCCGCCACCGCCGCTGAGGGGGAAGGCATGAATCGCCCCTCGTCCGGGAGGAAGACGCCTGAAGTCTACCTCGTGCCGGCCCGCCGACATCGGGTGGAGGACGTAATCCGGGGCAGCCGCTTCATCACCACGCTGGGACGCGCGCCGGACCCCGAGTCGGCCCGGGCCTTCGTCCACGGGGTGGAGGACGAGTTTGTCGACGCCACCCACAACTGCTGGGCCTACGTGGCCGGTCCTCCGGGGAGCACCGCCCGGGTCGGGATGAGCGACGCCGGTGAGCCCCACGGGACGGCGGGTCGCCCCATGCTGGAGATGCTCCTTCACTCGGCGGTGGGGGAGGTCGCGGCGGTGGTCACCCGGTACTACGGGGGGACCAAGCTGGGCCGGGGCGGGCTGGGCCGGGCCTATTCCGGCGGGGTGAAGCTGGCGCTGGAGTCGCTTCCCACCCAGCGCAGGATCCTACGTCGGCGGGTCCGCATCGAGGTGGCGTATGCCGCCGTGGATCGCCTCCACCAGTACCTGGACGAGGTGGAGGCGGTGCGAGAGGACGAGGACTACGGAGCCCGGGTGCAGATCGTAGCCGGGGTGCCGGAGAGCCGGCTGGCCGAGCTGGAGCGGATGGTGGCGGAAGTCACCTCCGGCGCCGGCTCGGTGAGCGTGCTGGACTGACAGGCACATTCCCGCCGGTGGCCGGCCTTCGGCTCACTGGCAGGCATGTACCTGCCGAAATCGGGCTCAGCCCCCCTTCAGAAGCGTCTGGCGGGCCTGCCGGCCGGCCCAGGGGAATTCCCATTCCTCACCGCTGTAGGCCTTGTACATCAGGAAGATCCACAGGATGAAGGAACCGAAGGCCAGTCCCAGCGAGAGGAGGAAGAAGAGGATACCGAGGATCCAGCCGATGGCCGGAATGGCCGAGGCGATCATGCTCAGGATCGAGATGCCGATCATCACCACGAAGACCAGCCCCCAGAGGAAGGTGCTCTGCGCCGCATGGAACCGCACGAAGGGGCTCTTCTTCTCGATGACCAGGAAGATGATCCCGGTGATGAACCCGAACAGATAGGTGAGCGCGCCTGCGAGGTTCTGGTCCAGCCCGGTGGACGTGCTCGTGGGCACCGGGTCGACGGGTTCGGCATGTTGCATGTTGGTGTGTCTCCTTCTGAGGGTGTGGTCTCGGTGGTGACGGGATGCTCAAGGTGGACCGTGAGGTCCAGCCTCCCGAAAAACGAGCGGCGCCTGGATGCAGGGGCAGTATGGGGCGCGAACGGTGGTTCTGCCAGGGGGGCTCGTCACCCGGCACCGCACGGGGATCTCCGAACGGCCCCCGGGGGTTGAATCGACCGCTCCAGCGCGGTAACTTTTCCAGCCTCTACCCGGGCCTGTAGCTCAGGTGGTTAGAGCGCACGCCTGATAAGCGTGAGGTCGGTAGTTCGAGTCTACCCAGGCCCATTTTTCAGAAGCGTTGCCCCGTCTGGCTTTTCGAATGGCCAGGTGGGGCTTCGTGTGTTCAGTGGGGTTCCGAGGTGTCCACTGGCACCGGGATCGGCTGCCTCTCGACAAGCGGCTGAGGGGAGCGAGGGTCAGAAGGCCGCCAACTCCAGCACAATGGTGCGCCCGAACGAAGTGCTCGGCACCACGACGCCGAACAGGATCAGGGAGCCAAATATGGTGACGATGCCCCACGTGGTGGCCGGGTGGACCCGACGGTTGACCATGACATCATGCAGCACCAGGGCCAGCGCGTTCCACATGAAGAATCGGCTTCG
>SKVI01000404.1 GCA_007129525.1 Gemmatimonadota bacterium
CGCTTTCTCCAGCCCCTCCCGTCTGAGGCTCAGACCTCCAGCTCCAACTGCACCCCGCCAAAGGTGCGTCGGTGGTGGGGCGAGGGGCCGAACTGCCGCAGGGCTTCCATGTGCTTCGGGGTGCCGTACCCCACGTTGGTCTCCCAGCCGTACGCCGGGTAGCGGGCGGCCAGGCGCCGCATGAGACGATCCCGACAGACCTTGGCCACGATGGAGGCGCACGCCACCGAGTGGATCCGGGCGTCGCCGCCTACCACGGCATCGTGCGTCCACTGGAGCCGCCTCATGGGGCGACCGTCCACCACCACGTGGTCCGGAGGCGGATCCAGCCCCTCCAGGGCCCGGCGGACGGCCAGCGCCGTGGCGCCGGCGATGTTCAGCGTCTCGATCTCCCGGACCGAGGCCGCCCCGATGCCCACCGCGGCGGCTCGCTCCGTGATCTCCCGGGACAGCGTCTCACGACGGATGCCCGAGAGCTGCTTCGAGTCGGTGGCGCCTTCGATGCGGCACCCTCGGGGCAGGACCACGGCAGCCGCCACCACCGGACCGGCCAGGGGGCCCCGGCCCACCTCGTCCACCCCCGCCACCCGCAAAACACCACGGCTCCAGAACCGCTCCTCGTAGACGAGGGGATCCTGGAGCCGTTTGCCGTCCGGATCGGGATCCGGGACCATGGCGTGAGCCGGCGAAGGAGTCAGCTCTGGCGGCGCTCCTGAATCCGAGCGGCGCGGCCTCGGAGCCCCCGCAGGTAGTAGAGCTTGGCCCGGCGGACCCGGCCCTGGCGAACCATCTCGATGGCCTTGATGAAGGGCGAGTGGAGGGGGAAAACCCGCTCCACGCCGATCCCCGAGGAGATCTTCCGGACCATGAAGGTCTCACCCATCCCCGTACCGCGACGGCCGATGCAGATGCCCTCGAAGGCCTGGATCCGCTCCTTGTCGCCTTCCGTGACCCGGTACAGGACACGAACCGTGTCCCCGGGCTCGAAGTCGGGAATGTCGTCCCTCAGCTGTTCTTTATCCAATTCCCGAAGCAGATCGGTCATGGTCCTCTTCCTCGGTCCAAAGTGCGTTCCCACCCGGAGCCCCACCAGATGGCGCGGGCCGGAGCGTATGCAGACCTGCAAACTAATAGACAACCCCAGACTCGGGAAGGGGCGATCTCGGCCCGGAGCGCTACTCCTCCGGGTCGGCCCACCCTTCGTCCACCGCCTGCCGCCACAGGTCGGGACGCCGCTCCCGGGTGAGCTTCCGGGCCATCTCTTCCCGGAATGCCTCGATCCGCGCGTGATCGCCGCTTCGGAGCACGTCCGGGACCAGGTGGCCCCGGTACTCCGGGGGACGGGTCCACGACGGCGGACTCAGGAGCGGCCGCTGGTAGAAGGAGTCGGTGGAGGCCGACGCGTGGTCGCCCAGAGCTCCGGGCAGGAGGCGAACCACCGCGTCAGTGACCGCCAGAGCCGCCACCTCGCCACCCGACAGCACGAAGTCCCCCAGGGAGATCTCGTCGGTGGCTAGTTCCTCGGCCACCCGCTGGTCCACGTCCTTGTAGTGACCGCAGAGGAGGGTCAGCTCCGGCTGCACCGAGAAGCGGACGGCGTCCTCGTGCCGGAAGACCCGTCCCCGGGGCGAAAGAAGGACCACGGGGCCCTCGGGCTCCAGCTCGTCGATCGCCTCGAAGAAGGGCTCCGGCTTCATGACCATCCCCGCGCCCCCGCCGTAGGGGAGGTCGTCCACCGTGCGATGCCGATCGTGGGTGTGGTCCCGGAGGTCCACGACCCGATACTCCACCAGATCCGCCTCGCTGGCCCGACCGGGAATGCTGAGCCGGAGAGGGTCGGTGAAGAAGTCCGGGAAAATGGTGACGATGTTGATCCGCATTGTGCCGGGCCGGGTGGCGGGGAAGGTGCAGGCGGCTACAGCTCCAGGAGCCCCTCCGGCGGATCCACCACGATCCTGCCCTCCTGGGTGTCAATGCTCACCACGATACTCTGGGAGTAGGGGATGAGATACTCGTGGCGCCCGTCGGAGACGTCCAGGAGGTCGGCGGGGTCCATGAAGAAGACCTCCCGGATGGTGCCCAGCTCCCTGCCCTCCCGGGTCACCACGGTCATGCCCAGGAGCTGGTGGTAGAAGAGCTCGTCCTCGGCGGCCGGCTCCACCTCCTCGAAGGGGCGCAGAAGGTAGCGGCCCCGGAGGAAGTCGGCCTGAGTCCGATCTTCCATCCCCTCGAACCGGACCAGAAACGCCGACTTGTGGGGCCGAACCTCGGCGATGCGGACGGGGGGGAAGAACTCGTCGGGCGCCCGCCCACGGCTGTCACCGATCCGCAGCTCGACCCCCTCCTGGAAGGTGGTCTCGGGTCGGTCGGTGAGGGTGGTCACCAGGAGCTCGCCCCGGGTTCCATGGGAACGGCTCACGTGTCCGACCACCACGAAAGGGGGATCGGATCCCCTGCTCATGGGACGGGAGGAGGAGATCAGTCCTCCTTCTTCTCCGTGTCTTCGTCCTCGTCCTCGTCGGCGTCGGCGTCGGCGGCCTTCGGGGCCTCGTCCTCTGCCTCGTCCTCTTCGGCTTCTCGCTCTTCGGCGGCCTCAGCGGTCTCCTCGGCTTCCGCGGTCTCCTCGGCCTCAGCGGTCGCTGCAGCCTCCTCAGCTTCGGCGGCTTCCGCGGCCGCTTTGGCTTCGGCGGCCTTCTTGGCTTCGGCGGCCTTTTCGGCTTCGGCCTCGGCTTCAGCCTTGGCCTCATCCTCGGCCATTTCCCGCTCGGCCTGCCGGCGGGCAGCCAGCTCCTCGGCCTCCTGGGCCTTCTTCTCGTCCTGGTCCACCTCACCGAAGGCGATGGTGTCGTCGCCGCCCATCCGGGCCTTGGCCACCAACGTCTTCACTGTGTGCGAGGGAGTGGCGCCCTGCTCCAGCCAGTAGTCCACCCGTTCCAGGTCCAGGACCACGCGGGCCGGCTCGGTGAGGGGCTGGTAGTAACCGAGGCTCTCCACGAAGCCACCGTCACGGGCCTTGGCCCGATCGGCCACCACCACGCGATAATGCGGCTGCTTTTTCCGGCCCATACGCCGGAGTCGAATACGAACGGCCATGTGTATCTCTTTTCCGTTTGCCTGCGTTCCGGCCC
>SKVI01000044.1 GCA_007129525.1 Gemmatimonadota bacterium
AGGGCCCACTTCTACCAGTGTCAGAGCTTCCTCGGATTCGATGACCGGACGGCCCTCCTCCGGGTCCAGGGGCGGCCCGGGATTTCGGCGGATCCAGTGGTCCGTGAACCGGACGTGGGGCACATCGCTGGTTCCACCCGTAGCCATGTGGCATGCGACGCAGTCCCCGGTGCGTGCCTCCGCAGGGTCCTCGACGGGCCGCGAACAGAAGGGAACGGGCTCCAGGTCGGGGGCACGTCCCCCCTCGTCGCCAGTGTGGCAGGCGCTGCACGCATTGGAATAGTGGTCCTCGGGGAGTTCGTCGCCTGCGGTGTGCGTGGCGTGGCATGACAGGCAGGTCATCTCGGACTGCTCGAAGCACGCGCTTCGGGCCAGGCGGATCGGATGGGAGTCGATTCCCACCCAGTCCGGATCCTCGAACTGCAGCGCGGGAACATGCACGGCCCGGTTCTCGCTCAGCGCCATGCCGGGGCGGAAGGTGGTGGGATCCTCGCCGTCGGGGTAGGTAATGACTCCGGCCAGATGGCACTGGAGACATACCGCCATCTCCCTGGAGCGCCCCAGGTTCGTCGGGATCGTGATCGAATGGTCTTCGGGAGTGCCAGAAGTTTCGGCTTGGGTCCGGTCCTCCACGTGTGCGCGGCCGGGTCCATGGCATCGCTCGCAGGAAATGGCTCCGGGAAGTTCGCGATACACGTTCTGGGTATGAGGCTCCAGCACCGGCCGGTCGCTGTGGCAGTTGAGGCACTGCAGGATGATTGGACGACTGAAGCGATCATTGGCGTCGGCAAACCCGGGGCTCATCCCCCATCGCTCCTGGATCGAGTACCAGGTGAGGGGCATCTGTGTCAGGCGCCCGTTCTCCACCGAGAGGAACGACCGCGTCTGGTTTCCGGAGCCGATAACGATATGGGCCTGCCGGGTGAGGCTGTGGACGGTCTCTCCATCCGGGTCTTCCAGGGTCTCGTGCTGCACCGGTCCGGACGACGTGGTCTCGACGCCGTAATGAAGTCCGTCATGCGGGCTGCGAACCCGGCCCTCCCATTCCCATTCGGATCCCGGAGCCCGGGGTTTGCCCACGTCGGGGGTCGGACCGCCGACCAGGTACGTGAGCGATTGACCGTGATTGGTCCGTTCGTATCGTTCCGAGACATCCGCGTGGCAACTCGCACATGCCTGATTGCCTACATAGCCGGGATCCAGTGCCCCCAACATCCGATCGGCCCCGGCCTCAGGAGCGGACTGGCCCATTCGGGCACCATTATCGCCACATCCGGCGAGCAGGCATCCCAGTAAGATCGCTGTGAAAGCGAATGGCCCTGTTCGCATGCTCACTTCAGTTCTCCCGAGCGGGGGCACACCGACCCTGAGCACCGTGGACGTTGGGACACCGACCGGACTCCGTGCCAGAGGGAAGATCGAATCGACTCCCTGTAGAAGGCCGTTGAAGACGTACAGGGACCATCGACGGGTTGACGAAAGTAGGGGGGCCTCGGGTCATGGCGGAAGGGGATCCGCCAAACGACACGAGTTCGTTCAGACTGCTCCCCCAGGAACGCAAGCCCCCTTCCGTGGCGGACCTTGTACTTTTGCAACGGCCTTCTAAGTTTCAGGTTTCTGCCCCTGCCAACCTGCCCAACCCCCGTCCTCGTGCCAGCACTCAAGTTCTGCCTTGTCGCAGTTCTTATGGGCGCACTGCCCCCGTTGCCTCTTGCTGCGACGTGGGCGGCCCCCGTGGAGCCCACCGCCGGGGCGGTCGTCCAGGCTGCCGACCCCCTGGAGTCGGTGGAAGCTTCGGTCCGGGTCGCACCGGTGGAGGTGGACGGCGTCCTGGACGAGGCTGCGTGGGCCGAGGCCCGGCCCACCTCGGGCTTCGTCGCCGGGGAGCCCACGGAGGGGGTGCCGGCCGTCCACGACACCGAGGTGCGGGTCCTCTATGATGACGAGGCCATCTATGTAGGCGTCCGGATGTGGGATCCCGACCCGACCTCCATTCGTCGTCAGCTCACCCGCCGTGACGAGGAGTCGGAGTCGTACGACTTCGTGGAGGTGGCTTTCGATCCGGATCGGGACCGCCGGACGGCCTATGCCTTCCGGCTCACGGCGGCCGGGGTGCAGGTGGACCGCTTCCGCTACGACGACGTGGAGGTGGACGAGGCCTGGCAGGCGGTGTGGGAAGGGGAGGTGAACGTGGACTCGGAGGGGTGGACGGCCGAATTCCGTATCCCCCTCTCCCAACTCCGCTTCGATCCCTCCGACGACCCCCAGAGCTGGGGGTTCAACATAACTCGTCGGAAGGTCTCCACCGGAGAGGTGACCTACCTCTCGCTGGAATCCCGACAGCGCTACGGGGGGGTGAGTGCCTTCGCCACCCTGGACGGACTCCACCTGACGGAGCGAGCCCGAAACCTGGAGGTCTCTCCCTTCGTCCTGGCCGGGCACGAGACACAGCCCGACGTGCCCGGCGATCCCTTCCGGGAGGGAAGCCACCAGATGGGACAGATCGGCCTGGACGGACGCTACGGGCTCGGTTCCACCTTCGTCCTGGACTTCACCCTGAATCCGGACTTCGGCCAGGTGGAGGTGGATCCCGCGGTCATCAACCTCACCGCCTTCGAGACCTTCTTTCCGGAGCAGCGTCCCTTCTTTACCCGGGACGACCGTGTTTTTGATTTCTCCCTCCCCGGTCCCGCGAATACCCTGTTCTATTCACGGCGCATCGGGCGCGCGCCCCGGGGGTCGGCACCCGCCAACGCCGATCACTCCAGCGTGCCCCGGGAGAGTCGTATTCTGGGGGCCGGAAAGCTGACAGGTCGAACGGCGGGAGGGCTCAGCGCCGGTGCCCTGCTGGCCTTCACCGACCGGATGAGTGGACGGGCATACTGGGAGGACGAGGACCGCGTCGACCGGTTCGTCGCCGAGCCTCGAAGCCGCTACGGCGTGGTTCGTCTCCGCCAGGACCTGCGAGGCGGTGACTCGCAGGTGGGAGCCATCGTGACGGACGTGGGACGGGACCTGACCGACGAGGTGCTGGCCCGGCGGCTTCCGGACCGGAGTCACTCGGTGGGGGTGGACTTCGAGCATGCCTGGGCGAACCGGGAGTGGGCCGTCAGCGGTCACCT
>SKVI01000092.1 GCA_007129525.1 Gemmatimonadota bacterium
TAGGTGCCATCCTGGAGCACCCGTAGAAGCTTGCTCTGCAGATCCCGGGGCAGCTCGCCCACCTCGTCCAGGAAGAGGGTGCCGCCGTCTGCGGCAGCGAAGCGTCCCTCCCGGTCTCGCACAGCCCCGCTGAAGGCCCCCTTCACGTGGCCGAAGAACTCGCTCTCGTAGAGTTCTCGTGGAATGGCCGCACAGTTCACTTTGACCAGGGGCCCCTCAGAGCGCTCGCTCCGCCTGTGGATCTCCTTCGCCACGAGCTCCTTTCCGGTGCCCGACTCCCCCTCCACCAGCACCGTCACGTCGGTGGGGGCGACCTGATCCAGTTCGTCCACCAGGCGATCAATGGATCGGCTCTCGCCCACGATCTCACCTGCCGACCGGGCGCCGCCCACCTCCTGCCGCAGGTACCGGTTCTCCAGCTCGACCTGCCGGCGCAGTTCCTCGGCCCGTTCATAGGCCAGCATGTTGTCGATCCCCAGCGCCACCTGACCTCCCACCTGGAGGAGGAACTCCGCGTCGTCCTCGTCGTAGCGATCGGGCTCCCCGCTTCCCACGGCCAGAACCCCGAGGGGGCGATCGCGCACCATGAGGGGCACCGACACGTACGAACGGATCCCGGAAGCCAGCAGCATCTCTTCTTCGTAGACGGGTGAGACCTGTCGCAGGTCCTTCCGCACGAAGGGGCGCCCCCGAGAAAGGACGCGACCGGCCGCACTCTCACTTCGTCGTAGCAGGGAGTCACTGGGCTGAAGATCGGGGCTCCCTTCCTTGTCCATGAGGGTGGTGGCGGTGAGGTGCTCTCCGTCCGCCTCCAGGAGCAGCAGGCTCGCCCGGTCCACCTCCACCACGGCCCGAAGAGCCTGGGCAATGCCCAGGAAGAGGGGCTCCCGCTCCAGGTTTGCCACCACCGCATTGTTCACCTTGAGGAGCACCTCGAGCCGCCGGCGGGACCGATCCAACTCTCCGGTCCGTTGCTCCACCGTCCGGTTCAGCTCCCGGGAGTGCTCCTCAAGACGCTCCTGCAACCGGAGGTTCTCGATGCCCACCGCCAACTGCTCGGCCAGGAGCCCCAGGGTTCCCTGCTCCCGGGCCGTCCATCGGCGCCCGTCCTCACGACCCACCAGGAGGATTCCGAGCCGGCTGCGGACAGTCCGGATGGGAAGCACGGCCAGCGACTCGACACCGAGCTTCCGGAAGGGTGCCGGGACGGCCCACTCCCCTCCCTCGGCGTCCATCGCGAGTTCGGCCCAGCCTTCCCGGGTCGATAGCTCCAGAAGCCCATCCAGGGCCCGGCGGATGGGCGCCCGCTCCGTTTCGCCCACCAACGTCCCTTCCCGCTCCACCTGAAGCACGGTCCATGTCCTGTCCGAGTCCAGAAGCGCTGCCCCGTAGACCGAGCACTCCACCAGTGACGGCAGGGCCGATACCGCCAGCCGCAATCGGTGGTCGTCGTCGCGGAGCCCTGCCATGGCGCCCAGAAGAAGGCTCCACGTGCGGATGGGGTCCGGCGTCCCCTTCCCCGCCTCCTCGACCCTGGCATCCTGCATCAGCGTGCTCCCTGCAGCAATGGACACGGCCCCCCCAGGCCAGAGGTCCGGGATCCAGCCCCGTGCGAGCCGGGATTCAACGAAACATCGTGGCACAGGCACGATATATCGTGATACCACGAATAATCGTTGGACCGCGTTTCTGTGTCCACCCCTCCCCTTTTCCGCCCAGGCGTTGAGGATTCGGCCATCCCGGGTCCCATGGCACACTCCTTGTCCCTTCAAGTCCAACGAATCGCCGGTTCAATCCGGAACTCCGCGCCTCGATGCCGGGAGTCGCACTCATGCAGTACCAGCAGAAAGAGTTGTCCAGCACGATCCATCGGCCACCGCCCCGGGCAGCTGAGCCTCCGACAGCCACCTCCCAGGAACCTGCAGACCGGCGCAACGAGGAATTCCGGCAGGAGGCCCTCCCCCACATGGATGCCATCTACCGCTTCGCCCTCCGGCTCAGCGCCGACGAGTCCCGGGCTGAAGACCTGGTGCAGGAAACCTTCCTGAAAGCTTACAAGTCATGGCACCAGTACACCGTGGGCACCAACTGTCGGAGCTGGCTCTTCACCATCTGCCGGAACGTCCACGTGCGTGCCGAGGAGCAGAAGTCCCGCCATCGCCGGCTACTCCAGGAGAAGGCGTCGGTGGACGAGGAGAATCCCGCCCGCTCCCGAAGCCCCCTGGTCCCCTCTCCCGTCCCCACGCCGGAACGGGTCTTCTTTGACCCCAGAATCGACGAGGTTCTCCTGGAGAAGATCAACGAATTGCCCCGTGAGTACCGGGAGGCGGTCATCCTCTCGGACATCGAGGATTTGAGCTACAAGGAGATGGCCCGGATCCTGGACGTGCCCGTGGGCACGGTGCGAAGCCGCCTGTCTCGGGGTCGTCACATGCTTCGAAGCGAGTTCCGGGAGTACGCCGTGGAGCACGGCTACCTGCGACCGGACCAGACATGAGCGTGCCGCAGGACATGGGCATGTCCCCCTCACCCGCCCAGGGAGGCGTTGGGCGTTGAACCCGAGCAAACTCGTGGTCACCGGAGCGGGCCAGTTTCACGTCGCCGTCGCCGACGCGATGACGACACTGACCCTCCGTGCCCTGAAGACCCGGGGTCGTGCGCACCTCTGCCTTGCCGACGACCCCATCCTGCAGACCGCCTATCGGCGATTCGCGGAAGGGGACCTTCCCTGGGACCGGGTGGAGCTCTATCCGACCCACGGCAGGCCAACGATCGAGGAGGAACCCGGAAACGGTCTGGAGGCCATTCAGGGGGCTCGGGTCCACTCCCTGGAGGTCTCCCGCTCCCACCCCGACACGTCAGCCCGGGAATACGACGGGCGCCTCCCACAGACGCTCGATCTCGTGCTCCTGGCGCTGAGGTCCGACGGGGGCGTGGCGGGACTGGAGCCGGGATCCCCCGTCGTGACCGATGCTCGCCGCCGAGTGGCTGCTCTGGATCCGCCCCGTACTGCCGTCACGGTGACACCACGGCTCATCCTGGCCGCCGTGACGACCGTGGTGGCGGCCGCCGGTCCAAAACGGGGACCAGCAGTGAGGAGTGCCCTGCGCGGTCCCTACGA
>SKVI01000217.1 GCA_007129525.1 Gemmatimonadota bacterium
CGTCCTTCATCTCGAAGTGGTCGTTCGGGAAGTATGTCTTCACGAACTGCCGGGTCCGCCGGACCGTCGTCTGGTCCAGCACGTCGAAGAGCACGTCCGGCTTCAGCGTGAACGGGTCCATCGACGCCGCCTGCTCGAAGCGCCGTTTCAGCGACGGGATCCCCCGGTCGGCGAAGACCGCGTCGTGCTCCAGGAAGTAGTTCAGGAGGTCGTAGAGGTCCCAGAGCGAGTTGTTCACCGGCGTAGCGCTCAGCATCAGGCACTTCTTCGGCGGATCACCCTGAAGCAGCCTGCGAAGTGCGCGCGCACGTTTCGTGTCCGGGTTCCGGAAGGCCTGCGCCTCGTCAATGACGATGAGCGAATAGTCGTCGATCTCGCTCGAGATGGCCGCACCGTCGCCCTCCCCGAGTTGCCGGTCGGCGGCCAGCTGTTCGTAGGAGATCACCTCGACGCCGCTCTGGTAGGTCGCCTTGAACTGCCCCCACATCCCGTCACGCAGCTGGGCGGGCGCGATGAGCAGGGCCCGCTGCCGGCGCTGTTCGATCACCTCGGTGAAGATGTCGGCGGCGATGAAGCTCTTGCCGAGCCCGACGGAGTCGGCGACGATGACGCCGTTGTACTGTTCGAGAATGCGCTTCGCCCGGGCCACGCCCTCGGTCTGAAACCGGGTCAGCCGGATCCGGGTGAATTCGTCCCGTTCCGCGTCCAGCTCCTCGCCGTAGAGCTCCCAGAGCGCCCGCAGGTAGATGAGGTGCGGGTCGTAGGCCTTGAACCGGGCCCGGTAGATGTCGGCCAGGTCATAGGGGTCCGCATCGTCCCAGAGCCGGTCGAACCACTCCTGCACCCGCGTTGCCTTCTCGGGATCGTAGTGCCCGAGGTTCAGCTCCAGGTTCGTGGTGAGCCCGGCGGCGGTGAAGTTCGAGCTGCCGGCGATCACGCCGCGGCCTTCGCTGAACAGGTAGGCCTTCCCGTGGAGGAACCGGCGGCCGTAGCGCCGCACCTCGATTCGCCCGGAGTCCAGGAACTCGAGGAGCCCCCGGATGTGCCGGTCGGTCTCCCGGGTGAACGGCATCCGGTCCAGGTCCTGTTTCACCTTCTCCACGGTTTCCTCGAGCACCCGGCGGGCCCGTATGTGTTCGAGGGCCTCGCCGGAGGGCTCCCCCAGCTTGCGCTCCAGCCCGCGGCCGGCGGGGAGCGGCTCGGCGCCGATGAGCAGCCGCACGCCGCCGAACTTCTCGAGTGCGGAACGCAGGCGCCCGAATCCGGCCGGGTTGAAGTACCCGGTGGCAATGGCGATCTCGGAGAGGTTGCCCCACTCCTCGAGCTTATCGGTATAGGCAATGATCGCCCGCTCGAGCGTGTTGCCGTCCAGGTTGTCGACGTGGGACGGCGCGCTCATCGGCGGTTCTCCCAGGCCTCGAAGTGCCGGAGGGTCGCCCGGAGCCGCTCCTCGTAGTCCCAGCCTTCGTGGAAGGTCTCGTAGATGTGGGCCATGTGTTCTTCCGTCAGCCCGTAGAGGTGCGCGGCCACGGCATCGAGTTCGTGGATCATGTCCTCCTTTTCGTCCGGCTCGAGCGGTCCGCATTCGACCCCGACGCTCTGGGCCCATTCTGCAAACCGTTCGTCCGGGCAGGCCAGCCGGCCGGCCAGTGCGACGACGCGTTGCCACAGCGGGTCGCTTCGATCTGGGCGGGGCACCGGGAGGGGGTTAAAGACGTGAAAGTCGACATGTGTCTCGACAAAACGTCTCGCGTACCAGTCCAACGGGATCGAGCCAAGGGTCCCAACGAGAAACGCCTGATCCATTTCATCTCCACGAGGCCATAGGAGGTACGGTGCAACATCCGTCAGTACGACCTTCGCGGGTGCCAAGGCGACTCTGATGGTCCTGGAGTCAGTCGCCCTGGAGATCCGCCTGAAGACCACCCGTGGAGACAGGCATGGGAGCGTGGTCTCATCATTTCGCCATGCCTCGGGGAACTCTGCGAACCCCGACCGACTCGTAGATCGACCCCTCTTTTCCTGTAGCCGGGACCGGGCCGTGTCGGGATCGATCCACGCATAGTAGGATCCGGTGTCAGGCGTCCACAGGTCGAACGATTCTCCCTTGAACACAGGCCAATAGCCCTCGGGGCGCTCCTTTGACTCAAGGTCCATGAATGGCTTGCCTTTCGTGCTGTTCAGGTCGCCCTGAACGGGCCTGGCTCGCCATTCGCCCTTGTGATCGCGGTCGAGTCGGGGGCTCAGCCTGATCTGGCCGAAGATCTCTACGGATTCGGGGGATGGCAGTAACGGGAACGAGGCGGTGTCGTTCCATTCCAGAACCTCTTGGCCGTCAAATTCGGCGGGTTCCTTCTGGGCACGCCTCTTGAAGTCCTCTAGGCTGGAAAACGGGCCAGTGAGGGCAACTTGGGAGCCCTCAGCCCCCTCGCGTCGAGTGATGGCCGTGAGGCCGATGGTGTATTGTGGATGGACGCCAGTGAACACCCATGTCCGATTATTTACCAGCATCGTGATGCTGATCTCCTCGGCCGCCATAAGCATCACCTTCCGAAACTCATCACCCCCTTTGGCAGCGAGGGCCGAACGAGGCAGCACGACTCCGATGCGTCCGCCGTCAGGCGAAACCAGGTCCCAAAACCGCCACACGAAGGCCTTGTAGAGATCCGGGTGCCCGGTGGAGATGCCCGGATAGGCCCCTGCGACGAGGAGTTCACGCACTGTGTCGGCGGCGTTCCGCTCCTCCTCCAGGCGTTCGACGAGATCCGGTCTGTCCTTGTAGTACTGGGCCTTCAGTGCTTCAGCCTCCCTCTGGGAAACAGCCCGGAGTCCTGGGAAGTGCCGTGCCCAGAAGCCGTGCTCCTCCACCATGGGCTTCTCCCAGGGCGGGTTCCCGAGGATCGTGTCAAAACCGCCCCGCTCGCCCAGGAACACCTGCGGAAAGGCAAGCGGGAAATGGAGGGTCTCCTGCTCGGCGAGCACCTCCTCGGCCCGCCCCACGAGGTCGACTCGGCGGTCTTCGTCAAGGCGACCCTCGAGAAGGGCCGTGACCTGCTGGTCGTCGATGGCCTCGGCCAGATCGGAGTCGATCCGGGACGCCGTGAGGATCGTGAACAGGGCTTCCTCGTCCCGGGTCTCTTCCCGGAGTTCCTGGTAGAGTTTCCTGGCTTCGGCAATCTCGGCGCCGCTGGCGTCGGCGAGCTTTCCGAGCCGTTCGAGCGGCTCTGCCACGCCCGACAGGATTTCGCTCGTGACCGGTGCGAAGAGGTCGTCCCGGTTCGCCCCGATGAGCTCCGAGGCCTCCTCAAAGGTCGCGATGCCGACGAGCGAGTTGCCGCACACCAGATTCTCGTCCAGAAGCGACAGGGGGAGGCCCGGCACGAAGGTGTGGATCCAGAGCGACACCCGGGCGAGCTCGACGGCCATCGGGTTCAGGTCCACCCCGTAGATGCACCGGCGCGCGATCTGGCGCCGGAGCAGTTGGGCGTCCTCGATGGGATCCCCGCCCCAGTCGTCGCCCAGGGTCTCCATGGCGACCCTACGAAGCCGGGCGATCTCCTCCGTCACGTCCTCGAGCGGCCGCTCCGTGAGGTAGCTTACGAGGCGTCGTTCGATGCGGTCCACCGCGGCGACCAGGAAGTGGCCGGAGCCCATGGCGATGTCGGCCGCCCTGAACTCGAAGAAGCGCCGGCCCGCCTCGCGGTCACCCATCTCGTCCAGCCGCTCCAGGTGCTCGTCCAGCGCCGGCTCGAGCGCCCGGTCCAGCAGATGCTCCACTGCGAACGACTTCGTGTAGTACGACCCGGTCGTCTTTCGGGCACCGGACCGGTTGTGGAGGTAGACCTCACCCTCCCGGATGTCCACGTCCTGTCCTTCCTCGGCCGGCACCAGCTCCTTCTTCTTGCCCCGCTCCCTGAGATCCGTCTCCGCGACGGCCAACTCTGATTCCAGTAGCCCCTCGTACATGGTGCCGAACTCCCGGACCCCGAGGGAGCGGAAATCCACGGGGCCCTCGACGCCTTCGTCGGTCTCGTCCAGGAGGAGGGACGCCAGGGCCGGAGCAAGGCGCGAATCGGGCACCGAGATCTTCTCCAGGATCGCCCCGGACTCGGCCACCTCCGGGTCTGAGGAGAATAGCCCTCCGTTGTAGGCCGGCACCCGCCACTCCGGATTCCCGCGGTCCACGGCTCGCCACAGCTGCCTGAGTTCGTTCCAGAGGTGGGGCTCGCCCGACCACTCGAGGTCGGACGCCCGTGCCTCGGCAAGCCGCTGCGCCATGCGCTTCAGGCTATGCTCCCGGTAGGACCGGGAGGAGTGGAGCGGCAGGAGGTCCCTGTCTTCCGCATAGGCGACGAAGAGGGTCCGGAAGAGCACCCGGAGGGCAACGTCGTAGGCGAGGGTGAGGTCGTCCTCCACCGGCTCTTCGATCCCGAGGGCCTCGAAGACGGCCCGGGCGACCCGAGGCACGACCTCCAGGTAGACCTTCTCCCGAAGCCGGCCGCTCAGGTCCGCCGCGTAGTCTTCGCTCCGGGAGAGGATCTCCTCGAAGGAGCCGCCGGACTCCAGGGCCTCGGCACTGAACAGGAGCCAGAGGTAGGCTGCCTGCTCCTCCGGGAGTAGGTCGAGGTTCAGTTCGATGTAGGTCTCCGACTGCCCGCGCTGCCCGACCCCCACGCCGGACTTGGCTGGATAGAGCCGGAGCGAGGAGTCGGCCGCGATGACCACGTACTCGAGATTCTCGCGTGCGGCGATGGAGACGGCGAAGGACACGGGCGAGGTCCCGTCGAACCGGTCGGCGGAGACATCGATCTCGTCGTGCCGATCGAGAAGCACGGCCACGGCCCGCTTCGACCCTCCGGCGTAGAGGATCATCCCGGGGCCCGGGAGGTCCTCCGTCTCGAACCCGAGTCCCTGGATGAGGCTCCGGCCGCGCTGCCGGCGGACCGGCTTTCCCTTCTTCAGGGCGGGCGTCCAGTCACCACGGGCGGGCACCCCGTGCTCCAGCTCCTGCATGGCCAGAAGCCCCCCGTTTCGGAGCCCCGGAATCCGGGAATCCAGCTGCGGCAGGAGCTGGTGCAGAGTCCGGATCCCGTGATGTCGGTCCCGAGCGCCCAGGACGATCTCGC
Organism: Gemmatimonadota bacterium; assembly: GCA_007129525.1. Lineage (GTDB taxonomy): Bacteria > Gemmatimonadota > Gemmatimonadetes > Longimicrobiales > Gaopeijiaceae > PWLA01. The sequence goes on from SKVI01000217.1 coordinate 5,127, forward strand.
AGACCGCTTCGACCTCGGGCAACGGCAGAGACCGAAACTCCACCGGGTTGTGTTCGTTCGGTCCGTAGACCGCGCACTTTTCTTCGCCCCAGGGCCAAACGACGAGGACCGGCGCCGGGCGACGGCCCGCCCGGTCCCGGAAGGCGTCCCTTAGTTCGGACAGGTTCGGCTTGCGGTCTCCGTCCTCGAGAACCACGACCTCGAAAGGCATACTGCCGTGGCCGAGAAAGAGTCGGGCCTCTCGTCCTGAGACCGTCGTCGGGCGCGCGCTTCTGCTGGATAGCATCCGAGAATCTTCCTCCTGATGGGAGTGGAGGGGGCAGGTACCGACGGTGCAGGCTCAGGACTGGGTGACCGCAAAGTTTCGGGCCTATCCACCCGCACTCTCGTCCGCAGGCGTATCGCCCCGGCGAGGTCGCCCCCACACCGGTGGCTTTTCACCTCCAGACCATTATTCCGGAGGCCCATGCCGGTGTAAGGGAACGTGGCCCCAGGACTGCCCCAGCCGCAAGTCGGGACGAGGCCCCTGAGACTCCGGCACAGGAATGTCAAACCCCTTCGCCGGATCCGGGGCCTTTACTCCACTGGTAAGAACTCACCCGTGATAATGCCGAGTCCTACCTCCTCCCTCCCGTCGGCCAGATAGACTTCTAACGCATGCGTCCACCACCGCCACACCTGATGACGATACGCCTCTAGCTCCGGGTCTCTGAGATCATCGATGGCGACGGCAATGATCGCTTCAGCGACGGAGGATCCGTCGGATCGGTACCGCAGGTCGAGCTCGTACGCGACGGGAGTAGGTAGTACCATGGGATCGCAGGCGGAAGTGCAACTGGATCCCCGAGGTTCGCGGTTCTCGACCCATCATACCATAGCTGAATCGGCCGTAGTACCGCAGGCCATTTCGCGAGGCTCAAGACCACCGACCGAACCGACCGAGCCGACCGGTCCTCCGGAGACAGGCGATCTATTGCCCGCCTCCGGAGACGATCCAGGGGACCTACGGTCCGAGCCCGAGTCGCTTCCACGCTCGATCGAGAAAGCGCTTCCGCGGCGGCGGGGAGACTTTGGGATCCCTCCGCTCAGGTTGCTTCGTCCGTTTGGGGGTGGACCGACGAATGACGGCGTCGCCGCCTGCCGGAGGCGGGTCGGACACCGCGGACGCCTGCTGGTCGGTGAGCCGGAGCATCTTCCGGCTCGCGCGGTCCGAGGACCGGAAGTCCTCCACCTCGATCCCCTGGCTTGCGAGGGCAGGTCTGAGCCTGGTCAGCTGGCTCGAGAGGACGTTCGCCGCCCGCGGCCACCCAGGGCCCCTGCTTCGCACCCGCCCGCCCAGCTCGGCCAGCAGGTCCGTGTGCGTCCCCTCCCACACCCCATGCTCCTGCACCAGGTCCACCAGGGCAGGCCCGAAGGGTGACGCCTCGATCGCAGCTCGGTAGTGCGACGCTTCGTTTCGCCGATGCGCCTCCAGGAAATCTGAAGCTTTAGCACCGATCGCCGGCATCGCCGCGGCCGCGACCCGAGCGGCGTCCGCCATGCGGGGGAGAGGCCCGTTGACCTCGTGTCGATGCTTCAGCGCCAACTGGAGCCCGTCGAGGAGAAGCGCGAAAAAATGAGGGTGGGCTTCCTTGAATCGGGGCCAGAGGTCCCCCTCGGCCATCCGGGATCCCTCCGACAGCCTGGGAAGGTCGAAGACGATCGCCCGGTCGATCGCATCGGGCCGATCAAGCACGGATCCGACACCGGTCAGCACGAGACTCGCCTGTGCCGGGATGACGGACACCTCCCTATCCGTGTACAGCGACCGTGCGGCGTGGGACGCACCCGTGCTCACCCGGCAGAGGCGGTCCGACTCTCGTTGGTTGAGATCTGAGAGGTTGTCGAAGGCCACCACTTGCTGGCTCATGCATGCCAGGGCCAGGTCCTGGTCTCCCCGCGGTAGGCTCTGCACGGGACTGGTCTGAGGGTCCGTCATTGCGATGAACATCCTGGCCGCCGTCGTCTTGGCCGTGCCGTGCTCCCCTTGGAGCACCGTGATGGGGCGCGCCCCCTCCGGCCACAGCGCCGCCACCAGCGCGCCAAAGAAGAGTAGCTGGGTGTCGTGGTCCGGCAGATTGACGAGCTCGTGGAGCTCGGGAGCTGTCCGTTCCGACCGCTTCCTCGGCAAGGGCAGGGCCTCGGCCCGCTCGGACCGAAAGAATTTGACCGGCACCTCGTCCACGACCTTCCACTCGTCCTCCGTCACCTGCACCGCCCTGCCACTACCGTCGGCCAGGTCGATATAGAGGTGACCCTCGTGGAGGGCCGATCGGGTCCAGATCCGGGCGGTCCGCCCACTGGATCGGCCCCTGACGTCGAGCACTCGTACTGCCGCCCGGACCTGGGCCTTCCTGATCACCCGGCCCGTCTCCTGCACCACTTGATCTGTCAGCCAGTAGGCAGTGGCTTCGGACCGCACCGGCAGGTGACACAGGACATCCCCAGCCTCCACAGAAATGAAACTACGGGCATGCTGGTCCTGCCACGGCTCCAGCTTGTCGATGAGACGCTCCAAGGCCTCCTGAAGAGTCCCGTCTTGTGTTTTTTTCGGCATTAGAAAACACCCTTCCCTCATCTGGTTTTGTTGCCTTTCGGCCGCGCCGGCCCGGAGGGTCTAGGCTGGCTACACGGACACCGTAGATGAGGATTTCGTGCGTCCCAAGGATCCGGGCGACGATGGTCATGAGCGTCGCGCCAACGGGTCGATAGGGGAGGTGCGGGCACGATCCAGGCTCCTCTCGGGAAAGGGGGCGGTCTCACGGCAGGACATCCGGTACCAGATCATCCAGGGCCGATGGCGAGAGGATCGGCCGAGCCGACCGAGTCGCCCCGTCCGGTCGAATCGGGCGCTTCGGTCGGTGCCAAGCGGACCACTCCCACAGGTAATGGATTGCGTCGCACCGCGCTAAGGTCGGAGCACCGTCGGCTGGGTAATGGCAGCGTCTGTAGACCCCTAGTATGGCAGCACTTACACACCCCGTACTGGCACTCGGAGGGTGGGAGCGAGACCGAGGAGTCGTTCCATTTCCTGATTTGGCCTCCTGGAGGACCAAATCCGACGGTACTCCCGCGCGATGCGGGGTTGACTCGGCCACGGTGCCATTTCTCCAGGCCCCCATCATGTACGTCGGTGGACTGAGATATAGCACGAAAGTGGGGTTGGCCCCTGGTTTTCCGGTGAGCCGGGAGTATCCGGTAGGATCCGGGAGTCTGACAAGGGCTCTGCCGGAGCGCCGGGACAGCTAATGGATCTGGACTTTAGCCGGGAGGGTGGGGCATCACGAGGGTGTACTGTCACTCTCGCCCCCCCCTCAGATGGCTGGACGATCCAACACCAGGAAGCATGAGCGTCTCGACCCGGAGATCCTGAGGCTCGTCCGGAGGATGTGCCGGGCAGCCGAATACAACGACCGTAGACGAGGGAGGGTGACGATGTCCGAGATCGTGGAGGCAGTGGAGGAGGAATTCGGTGTGGCGCTGAGGTCTCGGCATCAGGCGGGACCGCTCATGCGGCTCCTGGACGACGGAAAGCTGACCAGGTATTGCGTGCTCGAGGGAATCCACGGCGAGTACGGACGGAGTGGGTCGTATACGTACCGAGTGCCGGATCTGGACTCGCTGAGCCTCAGGACGATATGGGAGATGGCGAAGCAGCATGTGGTCCCGAGGGAGGAACTGGATCTCAAGGCCGGCCGGAGATCCACGGCAGGGGGACATGAGTCGCGCCGGATACTCGCTGTCCATGAGGGCCAGTTGCGGGCCATCCGGGCAGCCCTGACCAAGGTGGTCGAGCACCTGATCCCCTCTGCCCGACGACAGCCAAGAGACTCGAACGCGGAGGCATGGGGACGGATCCTGGAGGGCATGGCTCAGATCGGCGCGCCGCAACTCGTTTGGGCCGAGGGTGGAGGGGCGCATGGCCTGGGAGACTGGGCTATCCTGGACGAGGTCGGAGCCGCGACGAGGAGCCTGGCCCGCGCAACGAGGAACAAGTACGTCGGCGCGATCCGTACCCTCCTGGATCTGGGCGCCAGCCACGGCTATCTGATCCAGCGGGACGTCCACGGTGCCCATCGGAGCTACCTCCCGACGGCATGGGCTGAGGCCTTGGAGGCCTGGGAGGAGATCGTGAGGGCCTCTCCCCACAGCAATAGGTCCGCGGGTACGGCCCAGCTCTCGCGGATTATGGCGGCCGTCGCCGAGTTTTTCGGTGATCGGCTGGACGAGATCGACCCCATGGCCCTAACGGAGGAGCAGAGTACTGCGTTCGGGGCCTGGTTCGCCTCCCGGTTGCGGGCTAGCCAGACGATCACCTCACACCACCGGAGCGCTACACTCGCTGCCCTGCGTGCCCTCATGGATGCAGGTGTGATGAGCCAGGTTCCGATGACGGAGTTCGACCGCCGGCGGATCCAGGGCAGGAAGAGCGCCTTCTCGGCCTCTGCAATGCGGGACGTCGCGGGGGAGTTCTGCGTCGACGGCCGCAAACTGGATGCCGACTACGAGCTGTTCCAGGCATTGGGAACCGGGGCCTTTTTCGACGCGGAGAACCCCTACTCTCTGCCCAGGCTCGTCGATTGGTACACCCTTCGGGCGACGCGCCATCGGCGTCGGAAGGGGATGACGGCCATCAACGACTTCCCCCGGGAGCCCGTCCGGGGCAGTGGCGGTCTGTCCGGACGAGCCTGGGTCGAGGCAACGGTCAAGTTCCACCTCGAGCTCCTGGGCACGTATCTCGGCTGGCTACAGCGCCATGAGGGAATCGACCTCGACGGAGACGTGGACGCCCGGCATCTCTTTTCCATCGACCTCCTCGACCGGTTCGTGGACGCGGTGGAGGGGGATGGTTGGACGACACCGAACCGGGCGCTCGAGATAATCAAGCACGCCTCGCTCTACTGCTCGCCGTGCTGGGAGGCGGCCGCCGTCGCGAACGGGGAGATCGAGGCGGCTGACGGCTTCCAGGCCCTGGCCGACTACGCGAACGGGCGGGGAATGCGCAATGCGAACGGACGACACGACGGCCTGACCACCCACCAGTCGCAGGCCGAGGAATGGGGGCTGGCGCAGGGCGACGAGGCCCGGATCAAAAACATGAAGCGTCGGGCCCGCAACGTGCAGCGCGCCTACGAGACCGTCAGTGGGGACCACTACGCATACATCGCCATGCTCCGGGTGCGGAATGCAGCCATCGACCGCATCTGCCGGGAACTCGGCGTCGGATCGCTGGAGGAGTTACAGCAGCAAATCGAGACAGACCGGAAGCTTGAACTGTCGGAATTCTGCATACTCCGGAACATTGGCATCTATGGCGATTCGCTGGCGGCGCCCCACCGCCGCGGCACCATCTCCCAACTGGACCGGAGCGATTACCGGGAGACGACAGCTGGCGTACTGTGGCAAGAGATCAGCGGCCAAAAGTTCAAGGTCACTCGCAACGGCGACTTCCAACTGAAGCTCGGGGATCGTAGCCGAGACCCGGGCCCAGGCGGCTACCGATTCGACCTGCGTGACTGCTATCTCGCTGCTCGCGAGCAGATAAAAGGTGCGCACAGCGAGGTCATGTACCTCTCGACCTCGCCCGATGAGAGAGAACGGGAGCCATTCCGTCTCGCCCCGGACTCGATCAGCGGCCTGTACCGCGCCGTGCTCACGTACGCCGCCGAAGAGCTCGGGTGGGACATCTCCCCGATCCTGGCAGACGATGGGCTGGCGACGGGCCATTCGCACCGCCACGCCGTCGGCAGTTACTTCGTAGCGACAGAAAGGCCCGAGCTCGCCAGGCGTATGTTGCACCACAAGGGCTCGGACACCCTACTCAAGGTCTATGGGGCGGGGAAGATCGATATGAGCGCAGAGGAGGCAATGGTCGGGGTCGAGCTATGAGCCGCCCCCACAAAGGGACGGCGCGAAACGCAGCCGAGGTCCTGGGCGTGAGCCTGTCAACGTTCCACCGCTCTAGAGCGGCGGCCACCCTCGTGGTCGACTACACCCGGGGAGGGGAGATCCGCGAGCTCACCGCGGCTGAGCGGAGAAACCGGAGCTGGCAGAAGCGCCAACATCTCGTGGCGCCTGCGCTCTGTGGGCAACAGTTCCCAGGCCGTCCGTGGATTTTCGACCTCCATTGCCTCCGGCGGCAGCTCGGAGAGGAGCCGCCCGGAGCTAAGTGGGGCTCGGATGACGTCGCCGGTGACCCGTAGAGACCCGGCCGGCACCTAGCGCTCGTCCGTCACGCCGGGTTTTTGGGCCGGGTCGACGGCCCGGTACCCCTGGGTGTCCGTAGCAGCACCATCACCCGACACCTGGAGGATCGATATGTCCCAATCCCACATCGCAATTTCGTCATCGCCGTCGCAGGCCCCGGCCCAGAGCGCACGGCCCGGCACCCCGGACCGGACCGGCCCGGAGAAGCCCCTGGCCTACCTCGAGCTGACTCCCCGGCAGGCGTTCGGGGTCGCCTATGCCCTGATCGCCCACTGCCGCCGCGTCGGTCCTCCCCGGACCGAGCTCCAGCACGAGA
>SKVI01000083.1 GCA_007129525.1 Gemmatimonadota bacterium
GCCTCTACCTCCGGATGATGATGCTGGACGGCTTCCTCCACGCCGATCCCCATCCGGGCAATCTCCTGGTGGCCGAGGACGGAAGCATCGTGGTCCTGGACTGGGGGATGGCGCTGGAGGTGCCCCGCTGGACCCGCGACAGCATCCTCTCGGTGGCCCTGTCGGTGGAGCGGGAGGACCTGGACGGGGTCATCAACGGGATGTACCGGCTGGGGATGGTGTCGCCGGAGGTGGCCCGGGGCGACATCCGGGAGGCCGCCACGGAGATCATGCGGATCCTGGAGCGGGCCCGGACCACCCACCGGGAACGGGTGCAGGAGATCATCCAGGAGGTCTGGGACACCTTCTACACCTGGCCCCTCCTCCTCCCCCAGGAGCTGGTCTACTTCTTTCGGGCCGCAGTGCTGCTGGAGGGGGTGGCCTTCCGGTACGATCCCGACTTCAACGGCCTGTTCCTGATCCGTCGGGTCATTGCCCGGCATCGGGCCGACATCATGAAGGAGACGGCCCGGGAACCCATGGCCATGGCCCGGGACGTCATGTCCGAGGCGGTGGCGAGCCTCCGCTCCATCCGGGACCTCATCGGCCGCGTGGAACGGGAGGAGCTGCGGGTCCGGGTCCACCCACGGGACGCCCAGTCCCAGGAGCGATTCCTGCACCTTCAGGCTCGACGGCTCCTGCTCTCCATCTTCGCCACGGCGACGGCTCTCATCTCGGCCATCCTCTTCATTGCCATTCGCAACGTGTGGCTCCTGGCGGCCGGGCTTCTGGTGGCGCTGGTCATGTTCCTGTTGACGCTGCTGATCCCCACCCACCTCCTGGAGAATCCCCTCCGCCACGCCCGGGGGATCCGGCGCCCGGCTCGGTAGCTTTTCAGGTGGTGGCGTCGTCGCCGGGGATGCAGTCCATCTCGCTGTTTCGCTCGGTGGTGACCTCCCACCACCCCTCGGCGATCCGGACGGTGACGGTGCCGTGGACGTTGGTGCAATACATCTCCGCCTGCTGAACCTGGAAGAGTCGGTTCAGTGCCCGGATGCGGGGATGGCTGCGGCCGTTGGCGGTAATGAGCATGAGGGCGGGTCGGGTATGCTCCAGCCAGGTGGACTGGGTGCTGGAGCCCACCCGGTCGTCGAAAACGGCGTTGTTGGCGCCGTGGTGGCCCACCTTCAGGATGTCCAGATCGGCGGTGTATTGCGCGAGTTGGCTGCGCCAGCGCTGGTTGGCCTGGTCCTCCCCGTCACCGGTGAGGAAGATGCGCACGCCCCCGGTTTCCACGTAGGTACCCAGGGAGCCCTCGTTCAGCTCCCGGCCGTCGTTGGTGTCCCGGTCCAGGTAGGTGGGAAGGCCGGGGACGTGGACGGTGCGGGTACCGCCCTCCCCACCCAGGCGGTACTCCCACTCCTGGGAGAGCGCCATGACGGCATCGGCTCGCTGCTCGGCCCGCTGGAGCACGGCCTGGTAGTTGGACCCGGCGAATCCGCCGGTACGGACCTGTCCGTTGTAGATGAAGCGCTCCACCTCCACCCGGTTCAAAATGGGCCGCATCCCCTCGAAGTGGTCTGAGTGGGCATGGGTGAGCTGAAGAAAGTCCAGGGTCTCCACACCCAGCTCCTGGAGCTGATCGACCACGTAGTCGTGGTTCAGGTCCTGGCCCGGATCGCCCCGGGGGCCGGCGTCCACCATGGCGTGCCGCATCCCCAGCGAGGAGGAGTCGGAGAGGAGGAGGGCATCACCGCCACCGCCCAGGCCTTCTTCGCCCAGGTCGAACATCCGGAGAATGAAGACCCGCTCCCCCGTGACCTCCAGGCTGAAGCTGACCTCCTTCTCGCTGCTGCGGCCGGCCCGGAAGGCCTCCACCCGCAGGGTGTAGGCGCCGGCCCGGTCCACTGTGTCACCGGACCGGAACGTCTCGCCGTTCAGGGTGGCGCTGGTGGTGCTCCCGGGCGGAGAAGCGGTGAAGGTCACCGTCACCGGCTGCGTGTAGACGGCGCCGTCCTCCACACCCGAGATTTCGATGGTGGGGACCTCGTCCGGATCGGCCGGCGAGGATCCGCTGTCGCCACACCCCGCCACGACCAGGGCCAGGACGAGGCCGAAGACGCCGAGATCGCGCTGGCGGAGGTGTCCGAGTCGGGTGATGCGCGGGTCCCTGGGAGCCTGGGGCATGGGTCTGAAAGCGCCCTTGTCTTGGAGGATGTCGGAGGAAGGCGGCTGGGCGGGTGTGGCGTCGCGTGCTGCGGATTCGGCGTCATCTACCACCCAGGAAGACGTGGGGTCCAAGGTAACGTTTTCACTACGATTTGGTCCGGTCGGACAAAGTTCGGATGGGGCCCCTTGAGACACCGGCACCGGGGGCGTAGTATGTCTCCATCGATGTGGTTCTTGCCTCCGTGGTTTCGACTTTCCCCTTCCCCGCCCGCCGCCGATGACCAGACCTGCAATGCGTGGAATTCAACTTCTGGCCGCCCTCCTCCTCGTGGCCCTTCCGGGCTGCGACCAGTCCACCGCTCCCGCCGGGACTTCGGGAGAGGTCACGGTCCGCGCGTACGTCGATGTGGACGGGACGGGGAGCTTCAGCGCCGGTGACGAGGCCATCGAGGGAGCCGATGTCCAGCTCGAGGCCCGGGACGGCGGGGCGGGGCACACGACGGCCACCGACAGTGAAGGGGTGGCCCGCTTCGTGGGCGTCGATCCCGGAAGCTACACGGCCCACTTCGACGGTACGGTTCCGGACGGGGCGCTCCTCTCGTCCAGCCCCCGCCCCACCGTGGTGGTGCCCTTCCAGGGCGGGAACATCGAGGCCGAGTTCCGCTTCGCCTTCCGCCCCGGGGACCTTTCCGGTGTGGTCTACCGGGATGACGACGAGTCTGGTGACTTTACCGAAGGCGTGGACGCAGGGGCGCCCGGTGTGACGGTACGGGTCTACTCGGGCACCGACACGTCCGGCGAGCCGCGGGGCACCACGGTGACCGACGGCGAGGGCCGATTCAGCTTCGAGGGGCTCCGGGCCGGACCCAACACCCTGGTGTTCGACCATCCGGAGACCATCGAGATCGTGGGAGGCGCCACCCAGCAGGTGGAGGTCCAGCCCGTTGGCGTCACCGAGTTGGA
>SKVI01000182.1 GCA_007129525.1 Gemmatimonadota bacterium
CAGGGCTACCCCAACCTGAAAGAGGTGGTCTGGACCCAGGAGGAGCCCCGGAACATGGGCGGGCTCACCTTCGTAGGCCCCCGGCTCCGGGCGGTGGTCCCCCGATCCATCCCCCTCCGCTACGTGGCCCGGCCCGAGCGCGCCTCCCCGGCCGAGGGTCGGGCGAAGGCCCACGAGGCCAAACAGGCCAAGCTGGTGAGGGACGCCCTGGGGATCTGAAGCCGCACTCCGGAATTCGGGGCCTGCGTTTCGGGGGTGTGGGCCCTGACTCCGGAGATCGAAGCCCGCGGCTACCAGCGTAGGAGGAGCTTGCCGAAGGAGTCGTTGGCCTCCAGCCGGCGGTGGGCCACAGCCGCCTGCTCCGCCGGCAGGATCGTGTCCACCACCGGCTGGATCTCTCCCCGCTCGAAGAGGGGGACCACGTGGTCCTGGAAGGCTCGGGCCAGGATCACCTTCTCCTCCGGTGAGCGGGTGCGCAGCACGGTGCCCCGGAGGGTGACCCGCCGGCTCATGAGACGGCGGAGGTCGATCTCTCCCACCGCCCCACCGGGCACCCCCACCACGATCCAGCGGCAGCCCCGGGCCATGGCCTCCAGATTCCCCTCCAGGTAGGCGGCCCCCACCAGGTCCAGGATCACGTCGGCGCCGTGATCGCCTGTGAGCTCCATCACCGAACGCGCCCATTGGTCAGGGCCCACCACTCCCAGCACCAGCCCCAGCTCCCGGGCCCGCTCCACCTTCTCGGGGCTCCGGGAGGTACCCACCGGCCGAGCCCCCACTGCCAGGGCGAGCTGCACGGCGGCGGTCCCCACCCCACTCCCCACCGCGTGGATGAGCACCGATTCGCCCGCCGTGAGCCGGGCCTGGCGGAAGAGTGCGTCCCAGGCGGTGACGAAGACCTCGGGGATCGCCCCGGCGTGCTCCAGGTCCACCCCATCCGGCGCGCGAATCGTCTCCCGTTCTCGCACGTTGATGGCCTCGGCGTAGCCCCCACCCGCCACCACCCCCATGACCCGGTCTCCGGATCGCCGGATGGAGCACCCCGGCCCCACCTGCTCTACCAGACCGGCGTACTCCAGCCCGGGGATTTCTTCGGGAAATCCCGGCGGAGGCGGGTACGAGCCTCGTCGCTGCAGGAGGTCGGCCCGGTTGACGCCGGAGGTGATTACCCGTACCCGAAGCTCGCCTGGAGCCGGAGGCGGCAACTGGATGTCGGTCATCTCCAGGACCTCGGGGCCACCGGGCTCCCGGATCCGTATGGCCCGAACCGTCTCGGCTGCGCTCATGGACTCTCCTGATACGATGAGGGGTGTGTGTGGGGTTCCCCCGAGGGCATGGCCGCGCCGGCCGGAGCAAGATAGCTTCTCCCGGCGCACCCCAACCCTATAACCTCGGCCCACGATCCGCCATGGCCCAATCCATCTCCTTTCCCTTCAACCTGGACCGCCCTCTCGTCTTTCTGGACCTCGAGACCACCGGGCTGCGGGTGGCGGAGGATCGGATCGTGGAGCTGGCTCTCATCCGGGTGGACCCCGGCGGCAACGTCACGGAGAGGGTTCGACGCTTCAACCCGGGGGTGCCCATTCCACCGGAGGCGTCGGCGGTGCACGGGATCACCGACGCCGACGTGGCGGACAAGCCCCCCTTCGCCGCCCGGGCCCGGAGCCTGGCCGACCTCCTGGAACCGGCGGACCTGGCGGGCTTCAACCTCCGCCGCTTCGACCTGCCCATGCTCCTGGCCGAGTTCCGGAGGGCCGACATCCACTTCGACGTGGCGGAACGCCGGATCATCGACGCCCAGTTCATCTTCCACCGCGAAGAGCCCCGGGACCTGTCGGCGGCGGTCCGCTTCTACCTGGACCGGGAGATGGAGGACGCTCACTCGGCGCTGGCCGACATCCGGGCCACGGCGGCAGTGCTGGGGGCCCAGTTGGAGCGTTACCCCCACCTGCCCCGGGACCTGGACGAGCTGGACCGGTACTGCGACGAGGTGCAACCCTTCGAGACGGAGGTGGAGCGCTGGTTCGAGGAGACGCCGGAGGGCCACCGACTCTTCAGGCGGGGAAAGCACCGGGGCCGGCCCCTGGCGGAGATCGCCGGCGCGCACCCCGACTACCTGCAGTGGATGCTGGCGCTGGATGACCTCGACGAAGGGGTCAAGGCGGTGGTCCGCGACGCCCTGGCAGACTGATCGGAAAGGGAGGCGAGCCCGCTCAAGCCGGTTCGCCTCCGCCGTCCCGGGACTTCGCCGCCGACTCCCGGGCCACCACGTTCCTGAAGGCCTCCCGGAGCCGGTGGTAGACCGGACCCGGGGCGCCGGACCCCACCCGCCGGCCCTCCACCTGGACCACCGGAGCCAGCTCCCGGATGGACGAGGTGAGGAAGAGCTCCCGGAGCCCCCGGATCTCGCCGGGCCGGAGCCCCCGCTGGTGAATGGTGATTCCCAGGCGCCCGGCCTCGTCCAGGACCACGTCCCGGGTGATTCCCGGCAACGCGCCCTCCTCCTCGCCCGGAGCCACGATTGCTCCGACGGAGTCCACCGCCAGCAGGTTCGACACGCTCCCCTCCACCACCTCGCCCCGGGTGTTCCGGAGAAGCGCCTCGTCGGCGTCCCGCTCCCGGGCTCGCCTCAGGGCCAGGATCCGCTCCAGGTACCCCAGCCCCTTGATCCTGGCCGACAGGGCTCCCTCGTGGAGCCGTCCCTCCAGGACCGCGGTGAGGACGCCGTCCCAGCGCCGCACCGCGAGGGCCCGGAGCGCCACCTGCGGCCCAGCGACGTCGCTGCCGGCCAGATCCCCGCCCCGTCCCCGGGTCACCGTGATCCGGAGGGCCGCTTCCGGCGGGCCGCCACGGAGGAAACGATGGACCCGGTCCTCCAGCGCCTCGGGCAGGGGAATCCCCAGCCGCTCCGCACCCTCGACCAGCCGGTTCAGGTGGGCCTCGAGCCGAAAGGGCACCCCCCCGTAGACCCGAACCGTCTCGAAAAGCCCGTCGCCCAGGAGAAACCCCCGGTCGTCGGCGGGGATCTCCGGCGGGTCGAGTCGGGTCTCGTCCGGGGTCACGGTCCCCCGACCTCCTGACGATGAGATCCGGACACCCCTGTCGG
>SKVI01000040.1 GCA_007129525.1 Gemmatimonadota bacterium
ATCGACGATGAAGCTCCAGGTCGTTCTTCAGCCGGCGGGACCGGAAGGCGAAGAGTCGCTCCAGGTTTCGGCAAATGAATCCCTCGGAGAAGGTCCGCCCCAGCGACCCCAGGGGCGGAGCCCAGTCCACCACGTCCTCCACCGCCGAGCGCCCCTCCCCCAGGGCTTCGAACCGGTGCTCGTGCCGCCAGTGGGCAAAGGGACCGGATCGCTGCTCGTCCACGAAGAGCTCGTTCTCGCGGAATTCGGTGTGCTCCACCTCCCACTTCAGCTCGGCGGGGCCCTTCTTCAGGCCCAGAACCACCCGGCCGCCTACCTGAATGCCCCCTTCCTGCTCTCGCACCCGGAGCTCTTCCCAGGGTGGGGCCAGCCGCTGGAACGCCCCAGGTCGGGTGTGCCAGTCGAAGACCTCTTCCACCGGCTGATCCAGTTCTGTGCGATGGCTGAGGACGGGCATGGTGTGGGCCTGTGACAGAGTGGAAAGCGTCAGTCGCCGAAGCGCTCCAGGTACTCGTCCAACCTCACCTTGCGTCGGGTGCTGGCGGAGGTCATGGAACGCACGGTGCCGAAGACGGGACGCTCGGGCCAGCCCCGATCGTAACGTCCCAGCACCCAGAAGATCCCCGACGTGGAGTTGGGGTTCCGTCCGTCCACGCCCCAGCGATTGTTGAGCTCCAGCATGGTCGCCAGGGCATCACGGGGATGTGGCGACCATTCCAGGATCTTCTTGCCCCACAGCATCCGGAGATAGTTGTGGATGACCCCGCGCCGGCGGAGCTCCCGTTGGGCCGCGTTCCAGAGGGGGTCGTGGGTCCGGGCCTCCTCGAACTCCTCCCGCGTGTACAGGTGGGGACGGGGATCGTCGGCGTGCTGGGTGAGGGTCGTCCGCGCCCACTCCGGGAGCGTCTCCCACGACTCGTGGTCGTCGCTGCGCCAGGCCGTCAGGTACCCCATCTCGCGCCACGTCACGATCTGGTCCAGGAAGGCCTCTGCGTCCGTTGAGAGTCCCCACCATCCGTGGCGCTTGCCGTGCGTCTCCGACCCCAGGTCAGCCGGAGTCCAGCCCTCCCGGTCCAGGATCGCCTCCACCACCTCGCGGCTCGAGATATGGCCCCAGTGGAGGTAGGGCGAGAGGCCGCTGGTCCGGTGGGCATCGGGGTGGTTCCGCTCCTCGGCATACCCATCGAGCCCTTCCTTCAGAAAGCGCCCCAGCCGGACCCGGGCCGCCGTGCGTCCCCCTTTGAAGGGCACCGGCGGCACATCGTGGTCGACAGGAAACGAGGCGAGCCCACCACCCTCCAGGAGGGCGTCATCGGCCGGGGGCCAGCGGCGCCTCACCTCCGGGAGGATCCCGGGGAACGTGGGGAGCGGATCTCCCACGAGAGGCTGCGCGCCGGGGGCTGCCTCCAGGTGCTCGGGAAGCACCTTCTGCAGGTATCTCCGGAAGGAGTACGCGGTGGTGAAGTCTCGGTCCGGCCAGGCCAGGGGCAGGATACCGTTGGCGTCTACCGCCTCCAGCCGTACCTCGAGGGTGCGTCCGGCCGCGGCCACCATGCGGGGAAGGAAGAAGGAGGGGAAGTCGTCGGTGACCACCACCGCAGCGTGGGTGGCCAGCGCCTTCAGGAACCCCTTCCCCGCCCCCACCTCAGGCTCCACGTACGGATAGTAGCCGGCGCGGGCTCCCTTCAGCCGATCTCGATGCTCGGCCATCCCGTCCAGGCAGAACCGGTGGAGCCGGTCCGAAGCCCACTCGTAGTCCACCCGAAGCGCCTCCAGAATCAGGAGGGGAAGGCCCAGGTGCCGGGCCCACGTCACCGCCCGTTCCAGCGCCAGGTTCCACTCCAGGCGCCGGGCCGACGTCATCCAGTAGAGAACCCACCGCCCTTCGTTTCGGACAGGCGCCCGGTTCACGTGCCGGACTCGAGCCTGGTTCGATGCCGAGTCGACGGCGGGGTCGCTCATGATGGCTCGGTGCGCTCCGTCGCGCTGGCCTCGGGGGCCGAACCGTCACCCAGGTGACGGGTCAGAACCTCGTTCAGCCGCTCCGCAACCGCTCCGTCCTTGTAGACCGTCCCCGCCGGGGCCCGGCCCAGCGCCTCCAGTTCATGGTCGGGGAGATCGCCCCGAAGGAAGAAGAGCGCCGGGACCCCTCCCGGCGCCCCAGCCGTCCGCAGGCGATCCGCCAGGTCGAATCGCCCTGTCAGCGGGGACCGGAGCTCCATGACGATCAGGTCCACGGAGACTCTGCCCACGAAGCGGAGCGCCGCGTCGGCTTCTTCCACCGAGTGCACCACCAGACCGGCTTCCCGGAGGATCCGCTGGATCACGAGGCGTCGCTCTCCCCCCACCTCCACCATGAGGGCCCGTCCCCCTCTTCCCTGGAGGTTTCGCTTGAGTGCCTCCGTTACAGCACGGTGCTCCGGCGGATCGGCGATGACGTCCACCACGCCCGGAGCCCGACTTCCCGTCGTCCCCCCCGGCGACATGGCCACCATCACCAGCAGAATGGAAGCCAGAGCCGGGTCTCGTCGCATCTCTTCCAGGAGCTCCCATCCGCTCATTCCATCCATGACCAGATCGGAGGTCACCGCATCGGGGCGGCGCTTTCTGGCCCTGGTCAGGGCCTCGGGGGCGCCAGCCACACCCTGAACCCGACACCCAAGGATCTCCAACCTCTCCACCAGGATCTGCCGGGACTCCACGTGCGACTCAACCACCAGCACCTCCCTGCCCTTCAGGACCGGAGGCGGTGCCTTGGGGTGTACCGGCCCCCGGCCTCGCTCCGGCTTCCGCGGCACCGGCGCGGTGCGATCGCCCTGGGCCTCCGCTTTGAACTCAGGGACCTGCGGGACCGCCTCCTGGCGCTTCATTCCCCGGTCCGGGGACCCGGCGCCTTCCGCCTCCCCGGCCTCGCCCCTCACGCCCACGTTCAGGTGAATGGTAAAGGTGGAGCCCACGCCCTCCTGGCTGGAGACGGACAGCTCGTAGCCCATGAGTCGGCAGAGAGATCGGGAGATGGTGAGCCCCAGTCCCGTCCCGCCGAACCGCCGGCTGGTACTCCCGTCAGCCTGTCGGAAGGCCTCGAAGATTCGCCGGAGGCGGTC
>SKVI01000148.1 GCA_007129525.1 Gemmatimonadota bacterium
TCAATCCAGCGCCACCCACACGCTCTTCTCCTGCGTGTACTTGTCCATGGCCGAACGGAGCCCCAGGTCGCGGCCGAAGCCGCTGGACTTGTAGCCGCCGAAGGGGCTGGCGGGGTCGTAGCGGTTGTAGGTGTTGACCCAGACCGTGCCGGCGTCGATCTCCCGGGCCAGGCGGTGGGCCTTCCCCACGTCCCGGGTCCAGATGCCGGCGGCCAGTCCGTAGATGGTGCGGTTGGCCCGGTCCACGGCATCGTCGAAGTCATCGAAGGGGAGCACCGCCGCCACCGGCCCGAAGATCTCCTCCTGGGCAATGGTCATGTCGGGCTCCACGTCGGCGAAGACGGTGGCCTCCACGAAGAAGCCCCGGCCGTCCACCTCGCGGCGCTCTCCGCCGGTGACCAGGCGGGCGCCTTCGTCCCTGCCCACCTGGATGTAATCCAGGACTCGCTCCAGCTGGGTCTCGCTCACGATGGCGCCCAGGCGGGTGCCCGAGTCCATGGGATCGCCCACCGTCATCTTCTTTGCACGGCCCTCCATGGCGTCCAGAAAATCGTCATAGATGGACCGCTCCACCAGGATCCGCGATCCGGCAGCGCAGACCTCGCCCTTTCCGTAGAAGATCCCGCTGGTGGCACCCCGGACTGCCGCCTTCAGGTCGGCATCGGCGAAGATGACGTTGGGAGATTTTCCGCCCAGCTCCGGAAAGACTCGTTTGACGGTCCCGGCCGCCTCGCGAAGGACCACCCGGCCGGTTTCGGTGGAGCCGGTGAAGGCGATGGCTGCCACGTCCGGGTGTCGTACCAGCGCCGCTCCGGCCTGGTCGCCGTAGCCGGGCACGACGTTCAGCACCCCGGCGGGGAAGCCGGCCTCGGCCGCCAGTTCGCCCAGGCGCAAGGCTGTAAGAGGGGTCTGCTCGGCGGGTTTCAGGACCACCGTGTTTCCGCACGCCAGCGCCGGCGCCACCTTCCACGAAGCGATGTTCAGGGGGAAGTTCCAGGGCACGATGCACCCTACCACCCCCAGGGGTTCCCGGAGGGTGTAGTTCAGAAAGGGACCCGACACCGGGATCGTCTCGCCGTGGATCTTGTCGGCCATCCCGGCGAAGTAGCGGAAGTTCTGTACCACCGTAGGGATGTCGATCTTGCGGGACTCGAAGTACGGTTTTCCGTTGTCCCGGGTCTCCAGGGTGGCCAGCTCGTCGGCGTTCTCCTCGATGAGGTCGGCGAGGCGCCACAGGAGCTCCGAGCGCCGATGGGCGTCCATCTGCCGCCACTCTGCCGAGCGAAAGGCTCCCCGGGCCGAGCTCACCGCCCGGTCCACGTCGGCCTCTCCGCCGGCGGCCACCCGGGTCAACTCCTCACCGGTGGCCGGGTTCAGGGTGGAGAAGGTGTCGCCGGACTCGGCGTCGGCCCACTCGTTGTGGATCCAGAGTCGATTGGGGATCTCGTTGCTCATGGCGTGGGCTCACTTCCCCTTGAACTGGGCCTCGCGCTTCTCCACGTAGGCCTCGAGACCTTCCCGAGCGTCGTCCGAGGCGAAAAGCTGCTGCTGCAGCTCCCGCTCCAGCGTCAGGCCCTGCTCCAGCGGAAGCATGGCCCCCGATTGCACCGAGCGCTTGATGTGTCCCACGGCCTTCGAGGCCCGGCCCGGCGTGGTGAAGGAGCCGGCGAACTCCAGGACCTCGGCCATGAAGTCCTCGTGGCTCTCGGTGGAGATGGTCCGGTTCACGATCCCCAGATCGACCGCCTTCTCGAACCCGAAGGTGTCGCCGGTCACCATGAGCTCGATGGCCCGGGCCTTTCCGACCAGGCGGGCCAGCCGCTGGGTCCCGCCGGTGCCGGGCAGGACCCCCAGGTTCACCTCGGGCAGCCCGATCTTCCCGGCGTCGCTCCTGGCGATGATCATGTCGCAGGCCATGGCGATCTCCAGGCCGCCCCCCACGGTGTGGCCGTTCAGCGCCGCGATGGTGAGCTTCGGCGTGTGCTCCAGTCGCAGCAGCGTCTCGTTGGCGTGCAGGCAGAAGCAGTATTTGAAGCCGGTGGTCACCTCCGAGAGCATCTGGATGTTGGCCCCGGCGCTGAAGAACTTCTCGCCCGCGCCGGTCAGGACGATCACCTGCACGTCGTCGGCCATGCGGGCCTTCAGGATCCCCTCGTCCAGGTCCCGCATCATCTCATGCGTGTAGGTGTTCGCAGGGGGGTCGTCGAGGGTGAGGATCGCCACTCCGTCCTTCTCTTCGTAGTGCACCAGCTTCTTGTCTGCCATCGTCGTGTTCCTCTGTGTGGTAGGGTGTTCGATTTCGTGTTCTATCCGGCTTGACTTCGTCGGCCGTTCCTCGTGTGCGACCTGCGCGGCGGTGGCCCCCGGACGCTCAGCCCGAACGCCAGATGGAGGAGTGTTTCATGGGCGTGCCGTGCGCTCGTTTCCCGGGTCCCCCGCTCGTTCGGGGCGCCAGGAACCCGTTGAGGAAGAGGTGCAGGATCTC
Source organism: Gemmatimonadota bacterium (assembly GCA_007129525.1). Lineage (GTDB taxonomy): Bacteria > Gemmatimonadota > Gemmatimonadetes > Longimicrobiales > Gaopeijiaceae > PWLA01. The sequence continues at coordinate 2,486 of SKVI01000148.1, forward strand.
TTCCTCCATCCGATCGACCGGGAGGTCTCGCTTTGGATTGTACCAGGTGTAGACCCAGTTCATCATTCCGAAGAGGGCGAAGGTGGCCGTCCTCAGATCTGCGCCGTCGCTCGGGTGCAGCTCGCTGAGAATCCCGTGGACTGTGTCGGCATACGCCCGCTTGCGGCTCCGGATCGTTTTCCGATACTCCCCGGTCAGGCCGTCGGCCTCGTGGGACAGCACCTTCATCTCTTCCATGTTGTCCAGAAAGAAGTGGAGGTGGTTTCGGACGACGATCCGGAGTCGATGTGCGGGATCCGTCTCCTGGTCCAGATCCTTCTCGAGACGGGCCAGGAGCGTGCCGAAGCAGTGGTCCTGGATCAGGAAGAGAAGCTCTTCCTTGCTGCTGAAGTAGTAGTAGAGTCCGGAGAGGCTCACGTCGGTGGCGGCGGAGATGTCCCGGATGCTGGCCCGGTGGTATCCCTTTTCGGCGAAGACGCCGGCCGCGTCCCGCAGAATCTGGAGGAGCTTTCTGTCGTAGCTCGGGCGGTCGTCCACCAATGCCGGCTCCGTCAGGGGATTACATTTGTATGCGCAGCGCTCCTCGCCGCCTGACCGTTCCAGGGTCGAAGTTCGA
>SKVI01000082.1 GCA_007129525.1 Gemmatimonadota bacterium
GGATGCCCACTGGGAGCTGTGGTCGTTCGGCCAGGGAGGCATGACCCCGCACCAGGCACTGCAGGTGGCCACCCTGAACGGCGCCCGCTACCTGGGCATGGAGGCGGACCTCGGCTCACTGGAAGAAGGCAAGCTGGCGGACCTCATCGTCCTGGAGGCCAACCCCCTGGACGACCTCCGCAACTCGGAGCAGATCCGGTGGACCATGGTGAACGGCCGGCTCTTCGACGCCCGCACCATGGACGAGGTGGGCAACCACCCCCGCGAGCGCGAGCCCTTCTACTGGGAGGAGTGGGGGTGGCGATGAGGGAAGAGCGGCCCGGGAGCGGAAGCGGGTGAGGCGGAGGCTACCTTCCATGGCATCCGCAAGCCCGGCAGCCGAGTTGCGTTCGTCGATCCGGGACAGCTCCACCGTCTCCCCTCGCTCTATGTAATCTCTCCAAACGGAGAGATTCCGGGGGAAGGAGGCTTCGCGCACCGGATCACGGGGACGCTCTCCCGCCTCGGCCAGCCCCGCAAGATCACTTCGCGGCGGGGCCTTGTACTTATTCAACGGCCTTTCAATCCCTCCCCAGGTACCGCTGGTTGAGCTGCTCCCACTCCGAACTGGCCAGATAGTCCAGGAGCACCTGGTTCATCCGGTTCCGGTCCGGGTGGCCCATTGGGAGGGCGATCCCGTAGTACTGCTCGGCGAAGGTGACGGGGAGCACGTGGGCGGTGTCCCGAAACTCCTGCTGGGCGTAGTAGCGGAGGATGGGCGCGTCGTGGACGAAGGCGTCCAGGCGGCCGTCGGCAAGCGCCTGCATTCCCTCGGCAATGGTGGGGAAGGTCTCGGAGCGGATGAGCTCGGCGTCCAGGTATTCCACGGTGGCGGACTGAGCCAGGGCACCCACCCGGACGTGGGGGAGGTCGGCGGGCCCGCCCACCCGCGTCTCGATCTGGCTCACCGTGAGGCTCGAGGCAATGGAGGCTGTGAAGAAGGAGATGACGATGATGGCGGAGAACATCCAGATGAAGCCCACCACCCGGCCGCCGACGGTCCGGGGCGCTTTGTCGCCGTAGCCCACCGTGGTCATGGTGACGGCGGCCCACCAGAACCCGCTCCCGATCCCCTGGACGGGGCTGCCCCCGAACTCCTCCTGGTTCTCCACCCGCTCGAAGACCCAGACGAGGACTCCCCAGAACAGGAGCAACCCCATGAGGAGGAGCACCACCCACCAGAGCTCCGGATCCAGGAAGGCCACGAGCGCGCCTCCCAGGCCGACGGGCTCCCGGGGCACCGCGATCCCGAGCCCCGTCACGAAAAAGGGATGGGTGAAGTCCACCCGGTCTTCCCGCTCCGAGGTGATGGTGAGGGCCGAGGCGGCGGCGAAGAGGGTGTTCTCCTCCACCCCGGCCAGCATCCCTTCGATGTCCATCTCACGGAAGGTGTACTCAAGCCCCAGCTCTCCGGCGATGTGCTCCCAGAGCCCCACGGTGAGCCCGTGGTAGCTGCCGTCCTCCTCCTGAATGACGAAGGGCGGCACCACCCGGGTGCCCACCACCACCGGCTCCTCCTGGGCGGCCGCCGCCGCCGGCAGCAGGCTCATGGCCATCATCGCCGCCACCGCAAGTGCTACGGGGAGGATCCCGGCGGTGAGGGAGAAGGGGGGTCGGGGTCGGGTGGAGGCGTCGGGCGTCATGGCCGATGGTCGTGGGTGGTGAGCAAGAGTGTCAGTCGGGGGTCGGAGTCACGGCACCGTTCCCCGCGAGCGAGTTCGAGAAGTGTGGGAGATGCACGGGGTGACGCAAGAGGCGACGGGCTGTATCCCCGCCTCCACCCTCGACGGATCGGGGGGCGGTACCATAGTTTGACAGTTCCGAGAGTATCACCTCAGTCCTGGATCCTGTCATGACTCCATTTCTCGTTCGTCTTCGTGCGTTTGTCCCCCTGGCCCTCCTGGCCGCCATCGGGCTTCTGGCCACCCTCCCCGGCTGCGGGCTTCGCTCGGCTCCGGACGAGGCGCCCACGCCTGTCGCCGAGGACGAGCCCGCGGTGGAGGAGCCGGAGGACGAGGAGGGGCCCCGGCCCGGCCCTCCCGGGCGCCCGGACCCCGACGATGACGACGACCTGCAGCCCTACGACTCGGTGATCACCGAAGACGCCATTACCGGCGAGGGGGTCTTCATCGTGCACCAGATCGACGACGACCTCTACTTCGAGATCCCCACCCATGAGCTGAACAAGGACATGCTCCTGCTGGGCCGGGTGGACGAGGGGGTGGGACTGGGTGGCTTCGGGAGCGGCCGCATCGGACAGCAGATCGTCCGCTGGGAGAAGCACGACGACCACGTGCAGCTCCGGGGAGTGACCTACTCGTCGGTGGCCGACACCACGCAGGCCATCGCCCGGGCGGTGCAGGCCCTTACCCGGGGTCCCATCATCGCCAGCTTCGACATCGAGACCTTCGGGCCCGACTCGGCGGCGGTCATCGAGGTGAGCAACCTCTACACCTCGAGCATCCCGGAAATGTCCCCGCTGCGGGGCGTGCAGAACAACCGCTCGTACGTGGAGCGCTTCCAGGCCTTCCCCACGAACATCGAGGTGGTGGCCACGCAGACGGGGGTGGCCTCGCCGCAGGGGGCGCCGCCGGGAGCCGGGGCCCAGACCAGCACCCGACGGGCCAACTGGAGCATGGTGAAGCTCCCCGAAGAGCCCATGATGCCCCGGTTGCGGGACACCCGGGTGGGCTACCTGGCGGTCTCCACCGTGGACTACGCCCGGCCCGAACACCGGGCCGAGAGCCGCACCTACATCCGCCGCTTCCGCCTGGAGAAGCAGGATCCCTCGGCCGAGTTGTCCGACCCGGTGGAGCCCATCGTCTTCTGGATCGACCGTGCTACCCCCGAGTGGTTGGTGCCCTGGGTCGAGGATGGGGTGGACCAGTGGATCGAGGCCTACGAGGAGGCCGGCTTCACCAACGCCATTGAGGCGCGCATGGCGCCTTCCCCCGAGGAGGACCCGAGCTGGTCCATGCACGATGCCCGGCACTCCATGATCTACTGGCGGCCCTCACCCGTGGCCAACGCCACCGGCGGGAGCGTGGTGGATCCC
>SKVI01000179.1 GCA_007129525.1 Gemmatimonadota bacterium
ACGGCGGGGTCCAGAACCTCACCGACCGGCACTACATTGCGGCCCGACGCCCCGCCGGCGCGCGTCCGGGACTGCCTCGCACCGTCTTCCTGGGGCTACGGGTTTCCCGCTGAGGATGCGCCCCCCGGGCCCACGAGCCACTCCGGTACCGAGCGCGAATCCATCATCACCTCATAGGCTTCGTGACGAACCGTGGTCCTGGCCATGATCTCGGCAGGCTCTCTGGAGTGGGAGAACTCGTGCTCAGGGCTCCCCATGTAGGCCTGGAAGGCGGCTCGGTCCTGCCATGCCGTGAGGAAGGTGTGGGTCGCCTCGCCGCTCTGGGGCTCGAGGAGCTGGAGGTAGAGGAACCCGGGGAAGCCGTCCACCAACCCGGCCCGCTCCCTGAAGTGACGTTCGAGCTCCCGGCGGTCATCCTCCGGTACAGTGAGATGTGACACGAAAACGAACATTTGCTCCTTCACTGGTTGATCCCACACGTCGTTTGCACAGAAGGAGGAGCGCACCGCACAGGATCCGACCCTCCGACCTGTCACGGGGTCCCCCCTCGGCCCTCTCCGGCGGTGCTCAGGCGATCTGGTCCCGGAAGGCGGCGAGAGCTTCGTCCAGGTCGCCGCCGGTGCCGTCTGCCCCCATGTCCCGCCACAGATCGGGGCTGGCTCGGAAGGCACGGCCTCCCAGCACGATCCGAAGGTTCTTCCCCACCGTCGTCCGCAGGTCCCCGACCAGACTGGCCACGCTGGCCACGTTGAAGAGCATGGTGGCTGAGATGCCCACCACGTCGGCCTCATGCTCCGCAACGGCCTCCACGATGTCCCGATGGGGCATCTGGGTGCCCAGGAATCGGACCGACCATCCCTCGGCTTCCAGAAGGTCGGCAACCATGTTTGCTCCCAACTGGTGCTGCTCCCCTTCCACTCCGGTGATCACGGCTCTGCCCAGGATGGTCTCCGGTGTCGGCAGGCGCGAGTAGAGGTCCCCCAGCACGTACTGGCTCACCGCCGTGGCCATATGCTCGCGAGCCACCGTGATCTCGTTCTGGGCCCACAGGCGTCCCACTTCGACCTGGGCCTCCTCCACGATCCGTCGGTAGACGGCCGTGACCGGATGGCGCTTCAAAGCCTGCTGAACCACAGTCACCGCAGCCCGTTTATCGCCCTGAAGGATGGACTGCAGGTAGATCGAGCGGCTGAGGGACAGGTCGTCGTCGGAGGCTGGATCCCCCTCGTCGTCCTCCGCCCCTTCAGCTCCCTTTCCGCCCTCCCGGGCCGCGTCGATCCCGGCACGGAGGATCATCTGCACCAGGGCCCGGTCCCCCGGGTCGAGCGCCTCCTGCAGGGCGTCGCCCACCTGCTCCAGGTTCTCCATCAGGAATCGCGGCGCGATCCCCCGCGACTGGAGCACACCTGCGGTCCAACGCCCGTAGTCCTCAAAGGAACGGGGAGAGCCGCTCTCAACTGCTCCGGCCAGGAAGTCCAGGTGGAAGCGGGCGTCTTCCACGCCCCGAGCCCGAGCCTGACCGCCGTAGCGATCCAACCAATCCGGGTGTCGCACGAGAAAGTCCTCAGTGACGTCCCGGGCCAGTTCGGTGGCCACCTCCCGGATCCGGCTGGCCACCTCCCGGCGGCGGGCATAGGGCGGGAGCTTCGTCATCCGATAACGCCCTCCTCCTGCAGCACGTCGTCGGCACAGGTGGGACAGTACCCGTGACTCACCAGAATATCGTTCGACCGAAGGTAGTCCACCAACGACTCCCACTCGGCATCCCCGGTCTTCATTTTTCCGCAACGCATACAGAGGGGCATGTGCTCCTGGATCTTGCGGAGGTGCCAGTAGGAACTCTCTCGCTCGGCCAAGGCGTCGGCCAGCTCTCGACGGGCAGTTTCCAGCTCCCGGTTTCGGCGTGCGTTCTCCCTCGAGAGAACGCTGAGTTCGTTGTTCAGCATGAGGAGCTCCTCCGCCACCGTGCGATCCTCCTCGAGGTCCGGCTCGCCCAGGAGGACCACGTCGCCATGGTGGGCAAAGAGCCGGCAGCTGAGCGTCTGCACGTCGTGGCTGGTAGACACGAAGTTCAGGAGGAAGGCCTCGTCGGGAAGCGGATCATGGCCCTCGAGCCAGCGCTCCATCCGGGGCCTGTCCTCCTCGGTGAGGACCCGCTGAATCGGTTGGCCGAGAAGATCGGATCTCGGAAGCCCGGTCCACCGGGAGAACACTCGATTGGCGTCCATGACCGCGCCCTCCCGCGAGATCCGAAGATAGGTGAGGACCCGGGTGTCTTGCAGGAGGCTGCGCACCGCAGCCGGTGGGAGGGGATCGAGACCTTCGGGTGACGAGGTCAGCGGGTCATCTCCTCTCAAGTGCACACCGGTGGGGTGAGTGGCCTGAATTCGCAGGGATCTCGAGCCGCGGAGATTCCGGAATCTCGACACAAGATGCACCATGACATCCACCGATCGCAAATGTGGCCCCGCCTGCCGGCCAGGCTGTCCGATCCCCAGTGAGGTACCAGGCAAAGCATCAGGGGCTCGGAGCGGGAAGGGAGCATCGATCCCGGCTGCACGGTGTAGGAGGACATAGATTCGGGACAGGGCATTCGGCTCGCACCCGCATCCACCTTCACGCTGGAGCAGGAGATGGATGCTACACGAAGCCGGACCCCATGGATCTTCGAGCCCTCCCCGGGTGCCGGAGACGAATCCGGCACCGTCGTCGCCGCGGACGCGGTCTTCGGTTCGGCCGTAGCCACCTCCCCCGCCTCCCGTCGGCTTGATCCCGAGCTGCGGGCTCGCCTGACGGCCCTCTTCCAGGAGGGCTGGGAGATCTGGAATCGCTTCGAGGCGGAGGTGCGGCAGAAGGAGTGGCACCCCTTCATCCACGGAAACTACGAGCGGATCCTCGACGCGCTTCTGGCCCAGATATCCCTCAGCTCCATAGTCCCTGAAGCCCCCCGGCGGTTCCTGGAATGGGGCTCCGCAGCGGGCGTCGTGACCATCATGGCTGATCTGCTGGGCTTCGAGGCGTATGGGATCGAGCTCGACGCCGACCTGGTGGAGGTGTCCCGGAGACTGGCGGAGCGCCACGACTCCCGGGCCC
>SKVI01000340.1 GCA_007129525.1 Gemmatimonadota bacterium
ATGCCCCGAAGCCACTTCCTGCTGTCGCAGATCCTGGCTCGCTTCGTCTTCCTGGTGGTGGAGGTGCCCCTGGTCATCGTTTTTGCCTGGCTGGCCTTCGACGTCCCCATGGAGGGCAGTCCCCTGGCACTGGCGGCGGTGGTGCTCCTGGGTGCCGCCTGCTTCTCGGGGTTTGGCCTCCTGGCCAGCTCCCGAGTTCGGACCACCGAGGGCGTAAGCGGAATCATCAACGCCATCGTCATGCCCATGGTGGTGCTCTGCGGCGTCTTCTTTTCGCCGGCCCGGTTTCCCGACGCCCTTCAGCCCCTGATCCAGATTCTCCCCCTCACCGCGCTGAACGACGCCCTCCGCGCCATCTACAACGAGGGGCTTCCGCTGACCGCCGCCGCGGGAGACCTGGCGCTCCTGGTGCTCTGGACCGGGCTCACCTTCGCGCTGGCCCTCCGCTGGTTCCGCTGGCAGTAACCGGACGAACGCCGGGTTCCCGCCCGGGGAACAAACGCCCGATTCTGGAGGAAGAACTCACGTGGGGAAACGGCAGACCCCCGCCCCCCGCGCACTCCCAGATGCTGAACTCACAGGACCCGCACCCCGACCTTCGACCCGACCCATGCCCTCTCATCCGACTCCCAACCCCTGTTCGCGCCGCGCATCCGACTCCTCCTCCCGCCGCCGCGGCGCCGGAGCGGTCATGACGGCACTCGCCCTGCTGGTCGCCGTGCCGGGCTTCTGGTCCCTGGCCTCGGCGGGGGAGCTCGATCCGGAGGCCGATGTCCAGTCCCTTCACCTGGAGCTTCGGAGCACGGTTCCCGCCGCCGACAGCACGGTGGCCGAGGGGCCTACCGAGATCCGTCTTATCTTTTCCGAGCCGCCCCAGATGGACGGCACCCGTGTGCGGATAGTGGACAGCCGGGAAGAGCTGATCCCCTCCTCCGACGTCACAGCGGACGAGGAGGACCCCAAGGAGGTCTTCATACAGTTCGAAGATCGGCTCCCGCCGGATGAGTATACGGTCTTCTGGCGAACCATCGCCCAGGACGGACACGCCCAGAACGGCACCTTCCAGTTCCGGGTGGCTGCCGCCCGGTGATGGAAACCCTGGTGCCACCGCTTCAACGGTGGCTCCTCTTCTCCGGGGCCCTCCTCCTGACGGGCACGGTGGCGTGGCGAGGCTTCATCGCCCCCCGGGTCCGGCAGCGCCTGGCCGGCCGCGACGCACCGGAAACCTTCGACCGCGAGCTCTCTGAGATCACCGTCCTGGAGCGCGGGGTGGGGGGCATCGGAGGGCTCACGGCGCTCGTCCTGGTGGGCGCCTGGGCCCTCCGGCTCTGGGCTCAGCTCATGGACTTCAGGGATCCGTTCGCCCCACTCCGGGAGGACCTCACCTTCCTCGTGTTTGACACCTTCTGGGGCACGGTCTGGATGGTTCAGGGAGGGCTTGTGATTCTCCTGGTGGGCGGCTTCGCCCTCCTGCGAAGCCGGGCCGGCAGCAGCCCGCCCCCACCTCCCGGCCTCACGCCGGAGGGGATTCCTCGAAAAGGCCACCGTCCCGTGGAGCTTCCCCTCCGCTGGAAGGTGGTGGCGGGCGGGGTCTTCCTCCTGCTGCTGACCCTCGCTCTGTCCAGTCACGCCATGTCGGTGCCGGCCAATCGGCCCCTGGCGGTCTCGGTGGATCTGGCCCACACCGCGGCCGCCGGAGTGTGGATGGGATCGCTGGCGCTGATCCTGGCCACCACCGCCGCACGTGACGACAACGGCCGAATCCTCTCGTTCCAGCTTGAGGCCTTCTCCCCCATGGCGCTGACTTCGGTGGGAGTCCTCCTCTTCATGGGTCTTCTCCTCTCGGGCTTCCACATGCACGAGATTCCCGCCCTCTGGGAGTCCCGATACGGCCGGACCCTGAGCCTCAAGGTGCTGGTGGTCCTCGCAGTCATGGCCATCGGATTCTGGAACTGGAGGCGGGGTCTCCCCTCGCTGCTGGAAGCGGATGCGTCGCCAGAGCGTACTCGGACTGCGGAACAGGTCCGTCGATCCGCCGGCCTGGAGGTGGGACTGGCCCTCGTCGTGCTCCTCGTGACCGCCGTGCTGGTGGCCACCCCCGTCCCGCCGGGCGCCCACTGACCATCCGGCACCAGGCCCCGGACATGGCCACGCGCCTCGCCCTTCCGACAGGCCCGTATTCCTTCGACGATCCTTCGGCGCCGGGCCCTGCACGTTGACCAAAACGATAACGCCATGAGGGCGGGTGGGCCTTTCCCCGGCATCCGTTGCCGGCTATTCTGTCCCACCCGAAAGGAAGTGCCTCCCCTCTCGCTTCGTCGAGGTGGAGTGCGCCGGAGGCCCCCGCAGGAGTTCGACCCATGTCCCCTCCCGAAAGACCGCCCGGGCCGGACCTCCTCTCGGGACGAACCATCGCGTTCGTCTCGGCGTTCGCACTCCTGTTTCTCCTGCTCATCGCGGTGAGCTTCGCCGGCGTGGCTTCCCTCTCCGCCATCCGCGGCTACGTCCTGGGCGAGGGACTCTGGACCAAGGCTCAGAAGCGAGCGGTCATCGTTCTCCACCGCTACGCGCTCACCGGCAACGAAGCCGACTACCAGGCCTTTCACGACGAGATCGCCGTGACGCTCGGTGACCGGCAGGCCCGTGAGGAGCTGGAAGGGGCCGATCCGGACATGGACGTGGTCCGGGAAGGGTTCCAACAGGGAGGCATCCCCGATCACCTCATCGGCGGCATGGCCCGTCTCTTCCGAGTGGGTCGCAACCTGGACTTCGTGGACCGGGCCATCGACACCTGGGCCGAAGCAGACCGAAAGATCGAGGAGTTGGTGCAGGTGGCCACAGAGCTGCGCGACGAACTCGCCGGCCAGACCGCGGAACCGGCCCGGGTGGAGGCCCTGCTGGCTCGTGTGGGGGAGCTGGACGACGAACTCACCATCCTGGAGGAGGAGTTCTCGCGGACCTTCAACGAGGGGGCCACGGAGGTGGAACGGGCTCTCTACGCCGTCCTCGCCCTCCTGGTCCTCGGGCTCGTGGTGGAGGGGGCCGTGGGCGCCCGCTTCGTCATCGGGCAGGTTCGGCGGCGCGAGAAGGCGC
>SKVI01000249.1 GCA_007129525.1 Gemmatimonadota bacterium
GCTCCTGGGCGAGGACCCCGGGGGCATGCAGCAGCCCTCCCATGAGCACGCAGAATACGAGGACGAGGACGCCGAAACCGCAGTCTGCCGGGGGACGGCCCGGGCTGCGAGGCAGGATTGGGTGGGCTGGGGTGCTCATGGGCCGCTCCTATCGTCACAGGGTCGCAGGGTCTCCTCGGAAGAGGAAAGAAAAGGTATGAAGCCGCCGGCGCCGCGGACAGGAGGAGCGTGGGAGGCCTACCTTGAACTCGCGCCCGGGTCGTCGATATCGGGCTCAGCCACGGGATCCACTGGTCCGTCCACGGCACCCAGGGGCGGGCGGCCGTCCAGGATCACCGCCGTCGCCGCGATCTTGTCGTGGGTGGCCTGCCGGTTGGGGTCCCAGTAGACCTGGGCGAACCCGATGAGACCCGTGGCGAAGCCCGCCGCGTACCCTCCGTAGCGCTCGAAGGCCGTCCACCACGTGATGGGCTGACCGTCCAGTCGCACCACCCGCAACCCGAAGAGCCGCTTGCCCGGCGTTCGACCGTTCCACCACACCAGGAAGACCGAAAAGTAGACGGCACCCCACCCGAAGCCGATTCCCAGGTCTTCGGCGATGCTCCGGAGCCACGCCCGGATCCCCGGCTCCCGGTCTTCCACGGTAAAAAGCGCGCGTTCGGCCCGTAGTCGGCTGTCCGCTTCCTCCGACAGGGCCTGTTGGAGCGCCTCGATGGTGTCGGACGCCAGCTCGGCAGCGATCCGCTCCCGGAGAACCCACGCCGGCGTCTCCTCCTCCGCGGCTTCGGCATCCAGCTCCCTCAGAAGCTCCGCGTAGGCCTCCAGCGCCTGAACGAGTTCTTCCCGGGGGACCGTGTCGGCGACCACGAGGTCCGCCTGGAGCTCAGACACCCCTGGGTCCATCTCTTCTGCTTCCGGCGGGTCCGGCTCGTCCAGGTCCCACTCGGCGATGGCCGCTCGCCAATCGGCCGCGTCCGGTGCCACATCCCGAAGAAATTCCCGGAGCTCTTCCTCCGACATCCCGATGCGCTGCATGTGGCGGGCCAGCTCGCGGGCCGCCTCTCGGGCCTCGGCCTGCGACTCAGCCGCCCGAAACCTCTGCACCTCCCGGGCTCCCTCGAAGACGTCGAACACCCCGGGCTGGAGCACCACCTCCCGCCCCGGAACCGGGGGCGGGGGGGCCGGATCCCCCAGTCGGAGGGCCGTCTGCACTCCGCCCCAGACGGAGATCACCGTAACCAGAAGGATCAGGCCACCCACACAACCGGCCGACGAGCGGAGGGCCAGCGCCGGCAGCGGCAACTCGCCCCGATCCGTTCGCCCGCCTCGTAACGCGACGCGAAAGAAGAGGACCGCCAGCACGAGACCCAGGAGGACCCCCCCCACGCCGGCGGCCAGAAGGGCCACCAGAAGGAGATCCACCAGGAGGGCCGAGACCCGGCGCGGGTGCGTGGCCAGCGGGAGCCCCAGAAGCTCCGGGGCCACCGAGAAGGCGTGGGGGGTGATCCGGTCGCGGGGATCTGCGGACCGATCCCGGATTGTGGTGGTGGGGTCCACGCGGAGACCTCAAGCTGGTGGAAGGGTTCCCTGAGCCACCCATATCGACACCAATGGGGACGTGTCAAGCGACCAGGTGGAGCGCAGATCGGTTCCGGTTCCAATTTCCCATTCTCGCGGCTCCTCCTACATTGCGTCGTGCTGCTGTCGGTCTCCCGGAACGTCGGGCCTGCCAAGCGCTGGGCCGAGATCTCGCTCTCGAAAGCGGATGGGACATGGTGACACTGAGACTGTTGGGAGGAGTCAGCCTTCTGGATGACGCCGAGCCCGTTACCGGCCCAGCGGCTCAGCGGCACGCCTTGGCCATCCTGGCTCTCTTGGCCACATCGCCGGGCAATAGGATGAGTCGAGAGAAGATGGTCGGATACCTGTGGCCCGAGGCACACGAACGAGTCGCCCGAAATCGGCTAAACACACATCTTCATACGGTTCGAAGGCAGCTGGGACCGGACCGCCTCCTCTCCGTTGGCACGGACCTCCGCCTGAACCGGCCGGCGGTGGCGTGTGATGTGTTCCGCTTCGAGGAGGCCCTCGAAGCCGGTGAGTACGAGGCGGCTGTGGACATCTACCGTGGACCCTTCCTGGACGGCTTCCACCTGACTGGCTCGGCTCCGTTCGACAAGCAGGTGGATCGCCATCGCGCCCAGCTTAGCCGCGATTATTGCACAGCCCTGGAGGCACTGGCGGAACGCGCCGAGCAGAGTGGCTCGCCCGAACAGGCGGCCGAATGGTTGCGTCGCCTCCTCGATGAGGACCCGTACAACTCTCGAATTACATGTCGCCTGATGGAGACCCTGGCCAGGGCAGGGGATCTCTCCTCCGCGATCCGCACGGCCGAGGAGCATGCTCAGCGCCTGCGCAATGACCTCGGCGTTGCACCCAACGAGCAGGTTGCGGGGCTGGCACGCCGCCTGGAACTCGGGGAGGAGGTCAGCGACGTCGAAGGTGCGGCCGGCTCGAAGGGCTCGCCGCCCGCCGACGAGCGAGGCATCGCTGTGCTACCGTTTGAGGACCTGGGAGGAGGTGACCAGGCAAGGGTGCTGGCGAGCGGTCTCCATTCAGATCTCTTGACCCGCCTCGCCGGATTTTCCGGCCTGACGGTGATTTCGCGTTCCTCAGTCTTGCGGTTTGCGAAGACCCAGGAGCCCATTTCGGAGATCGGGGGCCAACTCGGTGTCGGAACCGTGTTGGAAGGGGAAGTCCAACAGGCCGGCGATCGCCTTCGGCTCAACGTACAGCTCATCGACGCCCGCTCCGAGAGTCACCTGTGGGCCCAGACATTCGATCGGAAGATCACCGCCTCCGATCTCTTCGAGATCCAAAGCGAGCTGTCGGAGCTCATTGCATCCAGCCTGAGCGTGACCCTGTCATCAGAGGAGCGGCTTCGCGCACGTCGCAAACCCACAGGGAGCATGGAAGCCTATCGCCTCTGCCTGAGGGGACGCGTGCTCCTCGAGTTGCGCACCGGTAGCCAGATGTGGAAGGCAGTCGAGTGGTTCCGACGCGCCACCGTCGTGGATCCGGGCTATGCTCAAGCGTGGACGGGTCTCGCGCAAGCCCTTCTCATGCTCCACGAGTATGCCTACACCGTCCCGGAACAGGCCCTTGCTCAGGCGCGCCGTGCGGCGGAAAGGGCCGTCGAGCTGGACCCGAAGTCGCCGGAGGTGCAGGCAATCCTGGGACTTCTGCATGGGGCTGCGGGGGAAGGCGGACCCGCAATCCAGGCACTCCGCAGAGCCGTCCAGTTGAGCCCCAGTTACGCCGAAGCGCACAGCCTGCTCAGCTGGTATTCTCCGCTCCTGGGTCGAGTCAGCGAGGGTTGGAAGCACGCGGCGCGGGCCGTGGATCTGGATCCGCTTTCCCACGAGGCATGGGCAAACGTCGCCTACTGCCATGTGAGCCTGAACGAAGCCGAGGAGGCGCTGGCACCGGCCCGACGCTCCCGACAACTTCAGCCGGATTATCCGACGGCGCCGTTTTACGAGGGGCTCGCATTGTACCACCTCGGCGAATTGGACTCTGCCGCGGCCCTCCTTCGAACTGTGACTTTGGACTGGGCCCCGCCGGCCCCCGACGCGGTCGTGGCCCTGGCCGCGGTCCGGGCCGGCGAGCCGGAACCGGCTCGGAAGCTGCTCAGGAAAATGCAAGCGTCCGATGGGGAGGGCGCCTCCTTCTACGAGGGGCTGATGCTAGCGGCTCTCCGGAGGTCGAACGAGGCGCTTGACGTCCTCGAGCGAATCGAGGCGTGGAACGCGTCCCCGCTGCTCCATTTCGGAAGTCGGTCGCTCAGGTATCACTTCCCCGAAATCCTGGGTCCCCTCCGCAGCGGCTCCCGGTTCCAGTTCATCCTGAACCAGATCGACCGCTCCTGGGGCGTGCGCCGCGACGATAGTCCAGATCACGCCAGGCTGCGTCCGGATTGATCGACGGGTGCGGGGATCACCACACCGATGGTGTTCTGCACCCCGGAGGTCGGTGGCCAACGGGTGTGGGGCAAATGAGAGGGTGTGGGGCAAATGAGATTCCCGATGCCGCTCCGAGACTCTGCGATCTCCTTTCGCTCCTCGAGGGCCCGACGTCACGCGCAGGACGAAGGAAGCTCCACCCCGCGCCGGAGCTTTGCCGAGACGTCCTTCCTCAGCGCTCCCCCTCCCCGCTGACGATCTCCCTCTCGTCCAGTTGCAGCGCAATGTAGGAGAAGTTGAAGCACATCTCGTCGAACGACCCGAATCCGCCGTACACCATCTCGGCGGTGTGATTTCGGAAGGTGCACTCCACCGAAATGGAGGCTCCGCCCAGTTCTTCGCGGGAAAAGATCTTGGGCTCCAGGAAGACGAAGTCCCGCTGCCAGTTCAGGTCCCACCGGGGAACGGACAGGAGGGTCTCCTTGCGTCCCGTCGGCTCCCTGAGAGTCACCTTTCCGGAGTGGCCGAAGGCATGCATGTGGAGGTTGACGGAGTGGATCTCCAACGCCTCGATCTCCTCCTCCTCGACCTGGGCCACCCGTGAGATGTAGGGGAGCAGCGCCTCCAGGTTGTCCGTGACCTCATAGGTGGCCATGCTCCCGGGCTCGATCACCATGGTCTCGTTGCGCTGGGCGTTGAGCCAATCCCCCCGGGTCTGGGGGAAGTGGAAGGCGGGCCGGTCCACCTCCGAGGCCACCTGGAAGTCCATGAGGGTTTCGGCGTCCTCCTGGCCCGGGGCGTCGGCGCTGTAGTAGTGCATCTGGACAATGAGGACCGCACCGGGCTCCACCAGGATCCCGGTGCCTTCGGGAAACTGGTGGCCGTCCATCCCCGGAGCCCAGTGGGACAGCCAGAAGCTGTTCTGATCCAGCTCCCTGACCCCATCCGGATACCGGGCTTCGTAGGCCTCGCGCTCGTCCCGCACACCCAACCGGTCCGGGACCGTTCCCCCGAAGCACTGGTAGCCCATGCCATCCTCTGCACCCTCCAGTTCCCTGAACCGGTCGGCCATCTCGGGGGTCGCTGCGTAGACCACCACGTGATGGGCCACCTGCAGGTTCCCGGGTCGCGCCCGGAATCCGGTGACGTAGCCGGGCTCGTCGGCCGTCCAGTCCACCACGAAGCACCGGTAGTCGTCCGGTCGCTCCTGGGTCGGCAGATACGATGCGCCCGAGAAGATGTCCAGGGTGACGTCGGATTCGAACGCGGGATGACCGTGCTCGTGGGCAACCGGGACGATCTCGGCGTCGGGCCGGGGATCGCCCAGCTCGTAGCCGCCGTCCCTCCACTGACGAACCATCTCCAGGAGCGCGGGGGTGAGCGTGGGGTCGTCCTTGTACGACTGGTGTCCCCCTTCGGCAATCCAGGGGGGCATCATTCGCTCGAGCACCATGGCGGCCATCATGTGGCGTCGCTGGTACGTCTCCTCCGGATCTTCCATGGACCAACCCGGCCCGTCGGCCGTGTGGCAGCTCATGCAGTTCTCCAGCAGCACGGGACGGATGTCCGAGTAGTAGTCCTGTGCGGCCGCGGGAGCCGCAGCGAGCGCGAGCAAGAACCCGAGCGCGACGAATCGGTTGAAAATACAGGGCATACGGTCTCCCGGGTCGGGCGAAGGAAGCTGACCACCAACAGTTGCGGCATAATATGCTCTCCCCACAGCTCCTGAGGCAAGCGCCTTCGCTCGCGGAAGCCTGGGCCCCGCGGGAATATGATCATCTGAGCCGCACCACTTGTTGCCGATCAGACTGCTGGAAACCGGGGAACAGCGCGGCGCGGTCTCGTTTACAGAGATCAGCCGGAAGCCGGATGGTGCGTGCAGACAGGCATGCCCCGGGCCGGACTCCGCGCTCCAACTCACTTCTCCCCCATCCCAAACTGCTACGGCCACACGCCTGCGACACTATATGGAAGCCCTCCGGAAGCCGGGAGCCCTCTCCCTTGGCCTTCTTCTCCTCCTCCCCCTTCTCCAGTGGCCGGAACCGCGGGAGTTTCAGGAGGACGTCCACTCGGCCGTTCAGTCCGGAATCTCGTTGGCCTGGTCCCTGGCCGCCCAACAGCCCATCCCGGACTCCCGCGAGCGTACGGTTCGGGCGGTGCGGGCGACCGGCACCATCGAGATTGACGGCCACCTGGACGAGACCGACTGGCAGCGGGCAGAAACCACCTCCGGCTTCATTCAGGTGGAGCCCTTCGAGGGTGAACCCGCCATCGAGGCCACCGAGGTCCGGATCCTCTACGACGACGAGAACGTATACATCGGGGCCCGGATGTACGACTCGGACCCGACCCGGATCGCCCGGCAGCTCACCCGGCGGGGCGAGACCGGCAGAGCCGCCGGGTACTTCGAATTCTCGTTCGATTCGAACCTGGACCGGAGCACGGGCTACACCTTCCGCGTGACGGCCGCAGGGGTCCAGCGCGACCAGTACAACTTCGACGACACCCGCTCCGACGGCTCCTGGGACGGCATCTGGGAGTCCGCCGTCTCCATAGACGAGGAGGGATGGAGCGCCGAGATCCGGCTTCCCCTTTCCCAGCTCCGCTTCGACCCCTCCGACGAGGCCCAGACTTGGGGGGTGAACTTCGCCCGCCGCCGGATCGCAGACAACGAGCGCTCGGAGTGGGCGTACGTGCCGTCCGGCGTCCATGGCTCGGTGAGCCGCTGGGGCCAACTCGAGGGACTCGTGCTCGACGGGAGCCGCCGCAACGCCGAGGTGCTTCCCTACCTGCTGGCCGGCGCCGAACGAGCCCCGGCTGCGCCGGGAGACCCCTTCTTCGACGGCTCAGAAACTCGCGGAGGAATGGGTGCCGACGTCCGGTACGGCCTGGGATCCACCTTCGTCGTGGACATGGCGTTGAACCCGGACTTCGGCCAGGTCGAGGTGGACCCCCGCGTCATCAACCTGACGGCGTTCGAGACCTTCTTTCCCGAGCGGCGACCCTTCTTCAGCCGGGACGACGCCCTCTTCGACTTCGGGCTCGCCGGCCGAAGGGACAACCTCTTCTACTCCAGGAGAATCGGGCGAAGTCCCCAGGGAAGGGCGCCCGGGCACGCCGACTTCACTGACGTACCTCAGGAAACGACGATCCTGGGAGCGGGCAAAGTCACGGGACGAACCGCCGGAGGCCTGTCGGTGGGCGGACTGCTGGCCCTCACCGACCGCGAGCGTGGGCGAGGCTACCTGGCCGACACCGGCGAGACCTTCCGATTCGATGTGGAGCCGCGAACCACCTACGGCACGGCACGGGTGCAGCAGGATGTCCGCGACGGCCAGAGCCGCATCGGGCTGATCCTGACCGGGGTAGACCGCAGCCTGCCGGACGACGGACAACTGGACTTTCTGGCCCGGCGCGCCCTCACCGGAGGGATCGACCTCGAGCACACCTGGAACGACCGGGAATGGGCCGTCTCGGGCTTTCTGGCCGGGAGCCGCGTCACAGGGAGCGAGGAGGCCATGGTGCGACTCCAGCGGTCACCGAACCACTACTTTCAGCGACCCGGCCAGGACTACCTCACGCTGGACCCCGATGCCACGGAACTCACGGGCGCCCAGTGGAGAGTCTCCCTGGAACGACAGGGGGGACGCCACTGGACCGGGGGCGTGTGGGCCGGACAACGGACCCCGGGCTTCGAGGTGAACGATATGGGGTTCTCCACCGGAAACGAGAGGTTGGACGGCGGAATGCGGCTCGCCTACCGGCAGCCGACTCCCCAGAGCATCTTTCAGAACTACCGGTTCTCCTTCTTCACCTTCCATGCCTGGCGCAACGAACTGCGGCGGGACTTCTTCTCCGGCTCCGCCTGGGGAGACGCGCACAAGTCGGGGCGAGCCACCGGGAGTGCCAACTTCACCTTCCGGAACTGGTGGGGGCTGGGCCTGGACGCCGGCTTCTCTCCCACAGTGCAGAGCGACGTCCTGACCCGGGGCGGACCCGTGATGCGGGATCCGGGCTCCTGGGATCTGAGTCTCAGCGTGAACACCGACCGCCGGGACGAAATCACCTACGGCTTCTCCGTGGAGTACGGGGAGGGCAGGCGTGGCGGATATGACTTCGAGGCCGATCTGAGCGTGGACGCGCGTCCTACCGACGGGATCGCTCTGAGCCTGGGCCCCTCGTACCGGCGGTCCGTGGATCCGGCCCAGTACGTGACCCAGTTCCAGACCGGGGACTTCGAGCCCACCTTCGGGGGCCGGTACTTCTTCGGGGAGCTGGCCCGGGAGCAGATCTCCATGGATGCCAGCATCGACGTCATCCTATCGCCCCGGCTGACGATTCAGATCTTCGCCCAGCCCCTCCTGGCCGCCGGCGAGTTCCGGGACTTCAAGCAACTGGCGGCGCCCCGGACCTTCGACTTCCTCACCTTCTCTGAGGGCGAACCCGCGTCGGTCAATGGAGAACCCGGATGTCAGGGGGGGGAGTTCTGTCGCGCCGACGGCCGCATCCACGTGGACTACAGCGGGGACGGCCAGGGGGACGTCTCCTTCCGCGAGCAGAACTTCAACATCCGCTCCCTGCGGGGAACGGCGGCGCTTCGGTGGGAGTACCGCCCGGGCTCCCGGATCTACCTGGTGTGGCAGCAGAGCCGGCAGAGCCGGGGGCTCGCAGGGGACTTCGACCTGGGACGCGACGCGCGTGAGATGTTCGAATCCCCCGGCGAGCACCAGTTCATCGTGAAGGTGGACTACTGGATCGGATTCTAGGGCAGCCCGTCGGCGCCTGGACCCGGTCCGCTTCGACGAGCCAGTTCGGGCCCACTACATCGTCGCCGCGTAGAGGGGGTTGAAGAGGAGCTTGAAGGTGGCTCTGGGCTGTCCCCAGGTTGCGGGATCCTCCGGGTCCACCTGGAGCCGGAGGAGGGTCTCAAGGTGTGATGCCAGGGCTCCCGTGTCCATGACGATGCTCCCGTGTCCGGTCAGGGCCCAGACGGATCAACCGGGCCAGAGCCAGCCGAACACACCGGCGGTGAGCAGCCCGTAGATAAGCGCGTCCAGCGTGTACCGGAGCAGTGCGGAGCCCTTCCTCCCGAACCAGACGGCATCCCCCCAGAGCGCCATGCCGTAGCCGATGAAGGCGGTGGTGCCGGCAAAGCGGAAGACCTCAAGATACGGGCCACCGGGAGGCACCGCCCGGCTCGCCAGGTACGCGGCGAAGAGGCTCACCACGAGGCAGAAGAGGAACCAGCGGATCAAGATGGGCCCCATGGGCGGGGACCCCGTCGGCCGCACCCGGATGAAGGCGACGGGACCCCGTTCCATCTTTTCGGCAAACTCCGGCGAACTCCACTCCTCCCGGCTTCCGGCGTGGGGCAGGGCGTAGTCCCCGGGGGGGACGTCCGCCTCTCGGAGGGCCTCCGCGATCCGCTCCTCGGAAGGCAGGGAAGCCAGGTCCCCGGCATGGTACCCCAGGACCATGTGGATCACTGAGCTTGCCACGAACACGAGCACGGCCGAGAGCAGAATGGGCACCCAGAGAGCGGTAAGCGTGACCACGGGACCTCCTCAGGTTTGGCTATCGGGTTTGATGCGACTTCTCACGACCGAGACTCCGGAGAGGGCGGAAACCAGATTCGACACGGTACGGCGCGGCGGACGGGATGTCCAGCCTGGAGCGCCTCTCCTGCACAAAACCCTTGCACTTCAGGGCACTCGGCATAATCCTCCGAACATGGATCCAGCCAAGCCGGACCTCGACACGGGCACGCCCGGCGGACCGGACCGCCGCACCTTCCTCGCGCTTTCCGGCCGCTCTCTGGGAGGGGGATGGCTCGCGCTCCACCTGCCGTTCCTGAGCGCGCTGGCTTCGTGCGCCCGGGATGCCCACCTGAACGGGGAACCGCTCCAGACCCTCACTCCCCGCGAGGCTGAAACGCTGGAGGCCATGGTGGAACGGCTCATCCCCTCGGTGGACGGGATCGGGGCCCGGGAGGCGGGGGCGGTGCACTTCATCGACCTGGCCCTGGCCGGGCCTTTCGAGGACGCCGCCGGGCTCGTCCGAAGCGGGCTCGAAGGGCTCGTAGCGAACGGGTTCGCCGGCCTGGAGAAGGAGGAGCAGATCCGATCTCTCACGGAGATCGAGGACACGCCCTTTTTCGGCTTCACACGCACTCTCACCATCTTCGGCACCTTCTCCGACCCCCGGCACGGAGGCGGCAGGGAGGACGCGCTGCACCGGATCTACGGCCTCCCCCATGCGGCGGCACACACGCCACCTTTCGGCTGGTACGACGCCCAGGAGTGGGAATGACCCGGTCCTCCCCACTCCCCCAGCGGAGCTTCGGAAACGACGGGGAGGTGGATTTCGTCATCGTCGGCGCGGGAGCGGCGGGCGGCGTCCTGGCGGCAGAACTCGCCCGGGACGGGTTCGAGGTGGTCGTCCTGGAGCAGGGCCCCTGGCGCACCGCCCGTGACTTCGACCACGACGAGGTCGGCCACTGGATCCTGGGCACCCTGACCGGGGACCCTCGGGACGATCCGCAGACCTTCCGCTCGGATCCTTCGGAGGAGGCCCAGGTGGCGGCTCAGCCTCCCCCCCTCATCTACGCCCGGGGCGTGGGGGGAAGCAGCGTCCACTTCACCGCCAACTACTGGCGCCTGCGCCCCACCGACTTCAACGAACGCTCCCGATGGGGCTCCATTTCCGGAACGGGCTTCGCGGACTGGCCCTTCGGCTACGACGAGCTGGAACCCTACTACTCGCGGGTGGACTGGGAAATCGGGGTGTCGGGAGCCGTGGGGCCGGGAGATCCTCCCCGCTCCCGGCCCTATCCCATGCCTACCCTCCCCGTGAAGTCCTCGGGTGTGCTGTTCGAGCGGGGCGCCCGGGCGATGGGCTGGAACCCCCAACCGGCACCCATGGCGATCCTGTCGGAACCCTTCGACGGGAGGTCGTCCTGCATTCACTGCGGGTATTGCATGGGGTTTGGTTGCGAGGTGAATGCCAAGTCCTCCACCCTGGCGGCCATGGTCCCGAAGGCGGTGGCCACCGGCCGGTGCGAGATCCGGCCCGGCTCCACCGTGATGCGGGTGGAGACGGATTCCGCCGGGCGGGCCACCGGAGTCGTGTACCTGGACGAGGCGGGCGGAGAGCACCGGCAGCGGGCACGGGCGGTGGTCCTGGCCGCCAACGGCGCCGAAACCCCGCGACTGCTCCTGATGTCCGAGTCGTCGCTCTTCCCCCACGGGCTGAGCAACGGCAGCGGCCTCGTGGGCAAGTACCTCATGTTCAACGGGCAGACGGCCAGCTACGGGGTCTTCGAGCACCCGCTCAACGAGTACAAGAGCGTCCAGGTGACCCGCATCCTGATGGACTTCTACGACGCCGACCCCGCCCGGGGGTTCTACGGGGGAGGGGGGATGGACGGCCGCATGTTCAAGGGTCCCCTCTTCTTTGCCCTCGACGGCCTCCCGCCGGGCATGCCCACCTGGGGCGAGGAGTACCGCAGAGCCCTGCCCGAATACCTGATTCGCACCATGGAGGTGGCGGGGCATACCACCTCGCTCCCGGTGGAGACGAACAGCGTGTCCCTGGATCCCGAGGTGCGGGACCGGTGGGGTCGCC
>SKVI01000276.1 GCA_007129525.1 Gemmatimonadota bacterium
CCAGCTCCGCTACCTGCAGACCATGGCCGAGGTTGCGGAGGAGCAGAACGCCACCTTCGCCGTGCTCCCGGTGCCGCTGGAGTTCCTGGAGGCATTCAAGGCCGTGGGCCGGATGGGTGGCAACGCCCCCGACCGCGAGTGATCTGACCGGGGCGGACAGGGCCTCTCCTGCAACCGCGTCTCAGGTCACGTCGGCGGTGTCTCAGAAGATGGCGGGGTCTCTCAGGAACTGGCGGCGTCCGACCTGGCCAGGGACAGGACCTCCTCTTCGGAAAGCTGTCCCACCAGGGCCTGGTCCAGGGTTCCTGACCGCCAGATCGCGGTGGCCGCGGCCTCCGGATGACCCCATTGCTGCGGCGCGGCCTCGGAGAGCTCCGGACTCCGGGGTGCAGTGGTCTCGGCTCTGAGGAGGAAATGGTAGAGTCGCTGACCGTCTCGTTCGTAGATCATCACAGCTCCCCGCTTCTCGCCCAGGGCACAGATCTCGGCGCCCACGAGATCAAAGCCCTCGAACTCCCGGGGTCGGAGGATCAGCCCGAGCCCCGAGGCCAGAAACTCCCTGACCTCGTCCGGGTCGGAGGACTCAATCCCCTCGATTCGCGCGGCCTCGCGGACGAAATCCTCCACCAACCGAAGTTCGGAAGCCACTCCCTCGGGGCCACCGGTGATCCCTCCAGGCGAACCCGGATCGGTGGCTTGCATGAGGAGCCACCCCCCCAGAACGACCGAGACCAGCGCGGCGGCCACCACGAGCTCTCTGGCGCCGGGAAACCACGATCCGGGGGACGACTCCTTGGATCCCGTGCCCCCGTGGGACCCCGACATCCGTTGACGCTCTTCCGCCAGGGCCTGAAAAATCCGTTCCCGGACCTCCGGCGGCGCCGGCGGGAGGGAGATTTCGCGCACCCGCTGTGTCAGCAGACGGTCGTTCTCCACCAACTCCCGGCAACGGGGGCAGGTGCTCACATGTCGCCTGGCCTCCACCACCTCGTCGCTGGCCAGCTGCGGCCCCTCCAGAGGCCAGAGCAGGTCCTGCGCTTCGTCACACGTCATGATGCGGCTTCGTTTCCGCAAAGGAGCCCCTGGCCAGGAGCAGGGCTCCGACCAGGAGGTCCGCGGCCGCCTCCCGGTCCCCGGCCTTTAGGTACAGGGCCCCGGCGTACAACTCGTCCAGGGATCCCGCTACGAGTTCTTCAAAGGGTCTCTGCATTGCCGTGCACCGTGAGGGGAGACTCGGGGTCTTGTTTGCCCGAACTCGTGTCGAACCGATAGGGTTCCGGATCCGGTGGCGCCGAGTTTGGACGGCGATCCGCCAGCCCCTGGTCCGTCGACTGGCGGGCAGCGCCACCGAGCTGCACCAGGCGACCCACCCATCCCCCCTTGATCTCCACACCGCCATGCAAGCCGTTCTCGTCTCCGAACCCAGGGCCGTCCCCACCCTCCAGGAAGTACCCGATCCGACGCCCCCGCCCCACGGAGCCGTAGTAGAAGTCCATGCCACCGGGGTCTGCCGAAGCGACTGGCACGCCTGGGTGGGCCACGACCCCACCGTGGCGTTCCCCCACGTACCAGGACACGAGTTCGCCGGGGTGGTGGCGGCGGTGGGTTCGGAGGTCAGGCGGTTCCGTGGAGGCGAGCGTGTCACGGCTCCCTTCTGCTGTGGATGCGGTGGGTGCGACCCGTGTCGAAGCGGACTGCAGAACCTTTGTGAGAGGGAGTACCAGCCGGGCTTCGACGGGTGGGGCAGTTTTGCCCGGTACGTGATGGTGCCCTGGGCCGACGTGAACCTGGTGGACCTTCCCGAACACCTCCCTTTCGACGTGGCGGCGAGCCTGGGCTGCCGGTTCGTCACCGCCTTCCGAGGTCTGGTGGACCAGGTCCGGGTGGAGGCCGGCGAGACGGTGGTCGTCTTCGGCTGTGGGGGCGTGGGGCTGGCCGCGGTCATGGTAGCTGCGGCGGTGGGAGCCCGCGTCGTGGCGGTGGACATCCACGACACCAAGCTGGCCCTGGCCCGGGAGCTGGGAGCCCACGAGGAGCTGAACGCCCACCAGGCCGACCCCTTGGAAGGGGTCAGGGAGCTCACCGGAGGGGGAGCCCACGTGTCCGTGGACGCCCTGGGAAGCCGGGAAACGTTCCAGCAGGGTATCCGCTCGCTCCGCCCCCGGGGCCGGCATCTCCAGCTCGGTCTGCTCCTGGCTCACGACGCCGATCCACCGGCACCCATGCACGAGGTGATCCGGCGCGAACTCACGGTGATGGGGAGCCACGGCATGCAGGCCCGGCGATATCCCGATCTCTTCCGCTTCATTCGCAGTCGGGATCTCCCCCTCTCCCGGCTCATCGGCGAGCGCAGGCCCCTGACAGAGGCAGGATCGGTACTGGCCTCCATGGAGGACTTTGGCCCCGTGGGAGTCACGATTCTGGAGCCGGATCGGACATGAACCGGTCGCTGGCGTCGGTGCGATGCGCCTCGTAGCTTGACCGATTCCGGCTCCACCCTCCAACTACCGCTTCCCCAACCGAACACGCCCATGACACGTTCCGTCGCCGTCGTCTTCGTTCTCCTCTCGTTCGCGACACTTCCGGCGTGTGAGACGGAGGTGGAGGAAGAGCCCCTCCGGATCGGGGCCACCATGTCGCAGTCCGGCGCGTACGCCACCCAGGGGATCCCGGCCCGCAACGGATACCTCCTGTGCCAGGAGCACGTGAATGCCCGGGGCGGACTTCTGGGGCGTGAGATCGAGTTCGTCATCCACGACGACGAGTCCGACTCGGACACCGCGATCCGCCTCTACGAGCAACTCATCGAGGAGGAGCAGGTGGATGCCGTCATGGGACCGTACGGGTCCACCCTCACCGAGGCGGTGGCGCCGGTGACCGAGCGGCACCGCATGGTCCACATCTCCCCCCTGGCCGCCACCACCTCCATCTGGGAGCAGGGGCGGGAGTATCTCTTCATGGTTCTCCCTCCGGCAGAGCTCTTCCTTGCGGGACTCATCGAGGTGGCGGCGGAGCGGGACCTGGAGGTAACCGCGGTCATCAACGAGGACCAGCTCTTCCCCGAGGCGGCGGCTCAGGGAGC
>SKVI01000139.1 GCA_007129525.1 Gemmatimonadota bacterium
AGATGCACGAAGTGCACACCCGAACCCTCCGCCGCTGACCCTCGTCATCGATAATGCGAGCAGTCTGGAGGTTCGGCAGCCAGCGCCGCCGGCTCTTGTTGTTGGCGTGGCTCACCTTGTTCCCCGTCGAGGGGCCCTTGCCACACACATAGCAAATCCGTGCCATCGTTCACATCCCGCATCTGTGTTGTTGGTGCGTCGTCAGCCGTCTGGTGCGTCGTCAGCCGTCGGTCTCGCCCTCGGGCGGATCTTCTTCTTCCTCTTCCACGCCGGCGGTGTGGATCTCGATCTCGTCGGCGTCCAGGAAGACGGTCACCGCCTCCACCTCACCCCGTTGCCCTTCTTCGGTAAACGCCCCGGCCTCTTCCCAGGCCGTCATGACGCTGTCGGACATCATGCCCACTCGTCCCGCCAGGGTCACCACGTCATCGCCGAGGATCTGCAGGTCCTCGTCCACGAAGTTCCTGTTCACCCGAACCAGGAAGGGCTCCGTCTCGTCCTCGTCCACCGGGAGGTCGAACCAGAACAGGTGGGGGCCCATGAGCTGCGCCACCCGCACGTTGGGGATCCGGACGCGCTCGCCCTGGTACTCCTCGGGTCCGTCACCGAAAGCCACCAGCGACACCGAGGTCGCCGGGCCCAGCTCGGCCAGATCGTTTTCCTCGGCCACCACGAACTCCGTGGGTTCCGAGGCGATGCTGAGCCAGTACAGGAACCCGCCCATGGCCAGAAACGCCAGGACCATGAGGGGAACGTGCAGGGAACCGCTCTTCTTCGACTGAGCCATCTGAGTCCCGTCCTTGGGGTGGGAGTTACGAGTCCACTCGCTCCACCAGTTCGATCAGCGCCATGTCGGCGGCGTCGCCCTGCCGATGGCCCAGCTTGAGGATCCGGGTGTACCCCCCGGGCCGTCCCTCGAAGCGCGGTGCAATGTCATCGAAGAGCTTGCCCAGGATCTCGCGATCCTGGATACGCCGCGCCGCCTGCCGCCGGGCGTGCAGATCGCCCCGCCGGGCCAGGGTGATGAGGCGCTCCGCGTACGGGCGCAGCTCCTTCGCCTTCGCCGTGGTGGTCTCGATCCGCTCATGGCGGAACAGGGCCGTGGCCATGTTCCGCATGGTCGCCTTCTTGTGCGAGGCGGTCCGCGAGAGCTTCCGACCTTTCTTCCGATGCCGCATGGCTGTCGATCCTGAACTGAGCTACCGATATATCACGAGTGGACTGCGTTGTCTACCCGCGAACTACTCGTCTCCCGATTCCTTTGCCTCTACGGGCGCCGCCGCCTCGTCATCGACGAAGTAGAGCGTGCCGTCGTCACCCTCGGTCAACCTCAAGCCGAAGCGGAGCTGGTGCTCCGCCAGGAAGTCCTGGATCTCCTGAAGGGACTTCTTGCCGAAGTTCTCGATGTCCAGCATCTCGTCTTCGGTCTTCTGGATGAGCTGCCCCAGCGTCTCGATCTTCTCCTTCTGGAGCGAGTTGCGCGAGCGAACGCTCAGCTCGGCCAGGTCCTCCACCGCCCGGTCGAAGAGGATCCGGGTCTCTTCCGGCACCGGGATCAGCCCCTCGGGGGTCTCCTGGGGCGGCCCACCCTCGCCAATGTAGCGGAGGTACTCCAGGTGCCTGCGCACCAGCTCGGCAGCGGTGGCCACGGCATCGGTGGGGCTCACCGAACCGTCGGTCTCCACCTGCAGCGAGAGCTGGTCGAAGTCGGTGCGCTGGCCCACCCGGGTCTCCTTCACCTCGAAGTTGGCCCGGCGCACCGGGTTGTAGATGGAGTCGATGCGAACCAGATCCACCGGCTCGTCGTCGCCCACCTCGTGCTGATCGGCCAACACCACACCCCGGCCCTTGTTGACCCGGAGCTCCATGTGGAAGTCCCGGTCCTCCTGCAGGGTCAGGATGTGATGGTCCGGCTCCAGAACACTGGCTCCGCCCTTTTCCTTGATGTGGCCGGCGGTGACGGGACCCGCGCCTTCGGCGCTCACCTCGAGGGTGACCTCGTCCACCCCGTCCTCCAGTGTCACCACCAGGGACTTCAGATTCTGGATCACCTGGTGCACGTCCTCGGCCACCCCGGGGATGGTCTGGTGCTCGTGGACCACCCCGTCGATCCGGAAGCTCCACACGGCGGCTCCCTGCAGCAACGAGAGGAGCACCCGGCGCACCGAGTTGCCCAGCGTGTGACCGAAGCCCCGTTCGAGGGGCTCCACCACGAAGCGGGCCACCTTCCCGTCAGGAGAGGTTTCTACCGCTTCGGATTTTTCGGGAAGAACCAGTCCGGTCAAATCAATGTCCACCATATCCTCCATGCCCGTGGGCTCGGCTTCGTATTCCGTCCGAACGGAGGGAGGCGCGGTCCCGGCGGGATCCGCGCCTCCCATCCTCCGGCCTTACTTCGAGTACAACTCGACGATGAGCTGTTCCTGGACCTCCATGGGGATGTCGTCCCGGGTGGGCTTGCGCACCACGCGGGCCACCCGGTTCTTCTCGTCCAGGGTGAGCCACTCCACCAGGTCGGGCCGGGTCCGTGAACCCAGCGCGACCTCGATGGGCTCCAGCTCCCGGGACTTCGTCTTCACCGCGATGTCGTCCCCTGGGCTCACCTGGTACGACGGCACGTCCACCGTGCGGCCGTTCACCTCTACGTGACGGTGCCGGACGAGTTGCCGGGCCTGGTTCCGGCTCGCGGCCAGCCCCAGCCGGAAGATCACGTTGTCCAGCCGTGTCTCCAGCCCGATGAGAAGATTCTCACCGGTGACGCCGCCCTCCCGGGCGGCCCGCTGGAAGAGGTTGCGGAACTGGGCCTCCTGGAGGCCGTACATCCGCTTGACCTTCTGTTTTTCACGGAGCTGGAGCGCGTAGTCGGACTGCTTGCGCCGACGCGCCTGTGCGGGACCGTGCTGCCCCGGGGGATACCCCCGGCGCTCCACGGGACACTTCTCCGTGTAGCACTTTTGCCCTTTCAGAAAGAGCTTCTGTCCCTCGCGGCGACAGAGCTTGCAGACCGGACCGGTGTAACGAGCCATCAAACAACCTGTGTGACCAGTGGTTCCGTCGAAAACGAAGGCCGGCGTCGGC
>SKVI01000406.1 GCA_007129525.1 Gemmatimonadota bacterium
CTGGCGGTGCCCGGGGCCACCACCGTGAGGGGGATCAGCACCTTCGGGGTGTCGTATGTCTACGTCCTCTTCGAGGAGGGCACCGACCCGTACTGGGCCCGGTCCCGGGTGTTGGAGCAGCTCTCGCAGCTCGGGGGCGCCTTCCCCGAGGGCGTCGTCCCCCGCCTGGGACCGGACGCCACCGGCGTGGGGTGGGTCTACCAGTACACCCTGGAGTCGGACCGCCACGACCTGGCCGAGCTCCGCTCCCTCCAGGACTTTTTCGTCCGCTACCAGCTCCAGGGGGTTCCGGGGGTGGCCGAGATCGCCTCGGTGGGCGGCTACGTTCGCCAGTACCAGGTTGACGTGGACCCCGACCAGCTCCGGGCCCACGGACTGCCGCTGGAGCGCGTCACCGCCGCGATCCGCGAGGCCAACACCGACATGGGAGCCCGGGTGGTGGAGCAGGGCGGCCGGGAGTACATGGTTCGGGGGCTGGGCTACCTGGAGTCCGTGGAGGAGATCCAGGAGATTCCGCTGGCTTCCCGCAACGGCACCGCCATCCGGGTGGGTGACGTGGCCCGGGTTCAGCTCGGTCCCGACATCCGGCGGGGAGTGGCGGACAAGAACGGCCGGGGGGACGTGGTCACCGGCATCGTGGTGATGCGCCACGGCGCCGACGCCCTGGGTGTCATCGACGGGGTCAAGGAGCGGATCGCCGAAATCGAGTCGGGACTCCCCGAGGGGGTCTCCATCGTCCCGGCCTACGACCGCTCCGAACTCATCCGGGCGGCCCAGGGCAACCTGACCCGGACGCTCATCCAGGTGCTGATCCTCACGGCGCTCATCGCGTCGCTCTTTCTGCTGCACCTGAGGAGCGCGCTGGTGGTGGTGGTCACCCTCCCGGTTGCGGTTCTCTTCGCTTTCGTGGTCATGCGCTTCCTGGGGATCCAGTCCAACCTCATGTCGCTGGCCGGCATCGCCATCGCCATCGGGGCCATGGTGGATGCCGCAGTGGTCCTCATCGACAACATGCACAAGCACCTGGAGCGGGAGGAGGGCCCGGTTTCGGCCGATCGGAGGTGGGAGATCGTGGCCGCCTCGGCCTCCGAGGTGGGCCCGGCCATTTTCTTCAGCCTCCTGGTGATCACGGTGAGCTTCCTGCCGGTCTTCGGGCTGGAGGCCCAGGAGGGCCGGCTCTTCCGGCCCCTGGCCTTTACCAAGACCTTCGCCATGGCCGGCGCGGCCCTTCTGGCCGTCACCCTCATTCCGGTGACCCTGGGGCTCTTCGTTCGGGGGAAGGTCCGCTCGGAGGAAGAGAACCCGGTGAGCCGGACCCTCCTCCGGGGCTACCGTCCTGTGCTGTCGCTGGCCCTCAGGTTCCGCTGGGTCACGCTGGGCGCAGCGGCGGTGATCGTGGGGGTGACCTTCATTCCCCTCGGGCGCCTGGGCTCAGAGTTCATGCCTCCGGTGGAGGAGGGGACCGCGCTCTTCATGCCCATGACCCTCCCGGGGGTCTCCATCCAACAGGCCGCCGAAATCATGATGTACCAGGATTCGGTGTTGGCCGAATTTCCCGAGGTGGAGAGCGTCATCGGGAAGGCGGGCCGTGCGAACACCGCCACCGATCCGGCCCCCCTGGAGATGTTCGAGACCCTGGTGAACCTGCGGCCCACCGACGAGTGGCGCCCCGGGGTGGACTACGATTCGTTGGTGGCCGAGATGAACGAGGCCGTCCGGATGCCGGGGGTCATGAACGTCTGGACCATGCCCATCCAGAACCGCATCGAGATGCTGGCCACCGGGATGCGCTCCCCGGTGGGGGTGCAGATCTTCGGAGACGACCTGAACGAGATCGAGCGCCTTGGTGAAGAGATCGAGGGACTTCTCCACCAGGTGGAGGGCACCCGGAGCGCGGTGGCTGAGCGGGGCGCCAGTGGGAGCTATCTGGACGTGGTCGTGGACCGCGAGGAATCCGCCCGATACGGGCTGAACGTCCGGGAGGTACAGCGGGCCATGATGACGGCGGTCGGGGGCGAGACGGCCACCCGCACCGTGGAGGGAAGGGAACGCTACGCCGTCCAGGTCCGCTACCCCCGGGAGCTTCGCCAGAGCGCCGAGCGGATCGGCGACGTTCTCATCGACACGCCCGACGGAATACGGATTCCACTGGGCCAACTGGCCCGCATCCAGGCCTCGGAAGGGGTCATGGTGGTGAACACCGAGGACGCCTTTCCGGTAAGCCGGGTCTTCATCGACGTGGAGGGCCGAGACCTGGGCGGGTACGTGGCCGAGGCCGACCAGTTCATCCGCGAGAACGTGACGCTCCCGGCGGGCTACCGGCTCGAGTGGGCCGGGCAGTTCGAGGCCATGGAGCGGGTGCGGGAGCGGCTGACCCTTCTGGTGCCCCTCACCCTGGGGCTCATCTTCCTCCTCCTCTTTCTCCACTTCAGGAGCGGTGTTCGGGCCCTCATCGTCATGGCCACCCTCCCCTTCGCCCTTGTGGGGGGCGTCTGGCTCCTGTGGATCCTGGGATTCAACACGAGTGTGGCGGTCTGGGTGGGGTTCATCGCCCTGGCCGGGGTGGCCGCCGAGCTCGGGGTGGTCATGTTCCTTTACCTGGACCAGGCCTTCGAGCGAAGTCGGAAGGAGGCGGTGGACCGTGAGCTCACCCCGGCGGACATCCGGGAGGCGGCGCTGGAGGGGGCCACCACCCGCGTGCGCCCCGTGATGATGACGGTGGTCTCGGATATCGGAGGGCTCATGCCCCTCCTGTGGGTGGCCGGCGTGGGAGCTGCCACCATGCAGCGGGTGGCCGCGCCCATGGTGGGCGGGCTCCTCACCGCCATGGTCCTCACCCTGGTGGTGCTGCCGGTGATCTACTCGCTCTGGCGCGAATTCGAACTGAAACGGAGGACGACATGAGTGACGCGCACGAGGGTCACGACCACCCCGAGGACCACGACCACCACGAGGGCCACGACCACCCCGAGGGCCACGACCACCACGAGGGCCACAGCCCGGAGATGTTTCGGGAGAAGTTCTGGCTGTCGCTGGCGCTGACGGTGCCGGTGGTCTTCTGGTCGGCCCAC
>SKVI01000075.1 GCA_007129525.1 Gemmatimonadota bacterium
AAGCACCGGGAGCCGCGCTCTCGCAGGCACCGATTTCCGGACCGGAGACGACCATGGCCGGAGCGGACGAAAAACCCCAGGGCTTCCTCTCCCGTCCCATGACGCGCCGAGCGTTCGTGGGCACGGGCCTCGGCGCGACCGGTGCGTTGGGGGCCGCCGCCGCGGGTGGGGGTGCCCTGGGCTACTTCCTTCACCGGGTCAACCAGGTGGAGCGGTTCCCTCCCGGTGAGCTGGAGCGCCTCCGCGGCGGGGCCGTCCCCATCCTCTTCGAACGCCATCCGGTTCTGGGCCACGCGGTGCCGTGGCGTCCCCTGGGTGCATTTCCCACCCCGGTGGAGCCCCTTCCCGCACCCGACGGCGCACCGGACGTCCGGTTTCTGGTCAAGAGGGACGACCTCACCTCCTCCCTCTACGGCGGGAACAAGGTGAGGAAGCTGGAGCACTTCCTGGCCGAAGCGGAACTCCTGGGGCGGACCACCCTGGTGACAGTGGGAGGGATCGGCTCGAACCACGGCCTGGCCACCGCCCTTCACGGCCGGGAGCTGGGCCTCCGGACGGAGGTCTCTCTCTTCGACCAGCCCGTCACCGACGACGTCCGGCGGAACCTCCGGGGATTTCTCCACGCCGGGGCGGGGCTTCACTACGAGGGAGGGCAGGCAGCGGCGTTCCTCCGAGCGCGGCGGCTCCTGGACGAGGCCCGTGGGAGGGGCGAAAGACCCTACTTCATCAACGTCGGAGGCACGTCCCGGCTCGGGGTGGTGGGATACGTCTCCGCCGCCCTGGAGCTGGCCGACCAGATACGGAGGGGGGAGCTCCCGGAGCCGGATCGGATCTTCGTGCCCCTCGGAACCTGCGGCACGGCGGCGGGGCTGGTTGTGGGGCTCCGGATGGCCGGTCTCCGCTCCCGCGTATCGGCGGTGCGGGTGGTTGGCCTCTTCCCGTCAAACGCCCTCATGGTTCGCCACTTTGCCCGGGACGTCACGGGGTGGCTCCGGGAGCTGGATCCCAGCGTGCCCAGCGTGGATGTGGGGCTGGGCGATTTCGAGGTGCATACGGAGCATCTGGGTCCGGACTACGGGGTCCCCACCCAGGAGGCGGAGGCTGCCCTCCGGTGGGCGACTCCGCGGCTCACGTTGGAGACGACATACACGGCCAAGACCATGGCCGCCTGCCTGAACTACTGCCGGGAGCGTTCCGAGCCTGGCGAGACCGTCCTCTTCTGGCACACCTACAACTCAGCGCCCGTGCCGCAGGCGTCGTCCCTGGAGGGGTTGCCGCGGGGGTTGAGGGGGGTTGTCGACCCGGGACCGGAGAGTGGACCATGAGCCGCAACGACAAGCCCTACGCCGAGCCCGGTGAGGGTTCCTGAACGGAGTACTGGGACGTCTGGCTCCTCGCGGGCTGCGGACCGTCCTGGCGTCATCTCCCTTCCTGCGATATGCTCGCCCCATGCCCGCCGTGGCGGGCCGCCGACCGCTCTCCCTCCACAACCAGGAGCTTCCGAGGTGACCGTTTTGCTCCGCACCATGTTCCGCGCTCTTCTTCCGGCCGCCGTCGGGCTCGCCGCCGTGGCCTGTGCCCGCGAGGCCCCGCCTTCCACGGCGCCGGCCCCGGCCGACTACGAGGTCAGCCTCACCCGCCCCATTACCGACATGCCCCGGCGGACCATCGGCTTCCTGGACGAGGGCGTGTGGGTGTCGAACGAGTTCGAGGGGGGACGGATGAGCGACACCTGGCAAGAGGGTGACTCGCTGATGGTGGTGCACATCGCGCCCGAGAATGCCCCGGTCAACAACAGCGCCTGGTACGCGTTCAAGGTGTGGTCCGAGCAGCCTCGCACGGTGCGGCTTCGCCTCAGCTACGAGGACGGAAGCCATCGTTACTGGCCGAAGGTGCGTCGACCCGGCTCGGAGGTCTGGGTGCCCCTGGACTCGGCGGCGGTGGAGGTGGGCGAGGGCAACGAGGGGGCCGTACTGAGCCTGGAGGTGGGCCCGGATACCGTGTGGGTGGCGGGGCAGGAGATGAAGACCTCTGGGTTTTTCCATGCCTGGACAGACGAGCTGGCCGCCTTCCCACACGTGGAGAAGCGCCCCATCGGGGAGTCGGCGCGTGGGCGCCCCATCCACATGGTGGAGTTCGGGGCTCCCGAGGCCCTTCGCCACGTGGTGCTGGTGAGCCGACAGCACCCTCCCGAGGTGACGGGCACCATGGCCCTGCTGCCCTTCGTGGAAGAGCTCGTGGGGAGTTCCCCGCTGGCCCGGGAGTTTCGCGAGCGGTTCCGCGTACACGTGGTGCCTCTCATGAACCCCGACGGTGTGGACCTGGGCCACTGGCGCCACAATACGGGTGGGGTGGACCTGAACCGGGACTGGGTGGCCTTCCACCAGCCCGAGACCCGAGTCGTGCGCGACGAGGTGCTGCGGATCATGGAGGCGCCGGGGGCCGAGCTCTGGTTCATGGCGGACTTCCACTCCACGCGGCGGGACGTGTTCTACACCCTCGACCGGAGGCTCGAGACCGACCCGCCCGGCATCCTGGACCGCTGGCTGGGCTATCTGGAAGAAGCGCTCCCCGACTACGAGGTGGCCGATTCCCCCTCCATGCTCGGTACGCCCATGTCCCGCAACTGGTTCTACCGCGAGTTCCGGACTCCGGGCCTCATCTACGAAGTAGGCGACGATACGGACCGGGAGCTGATCCGGGAGGTGGCCGTGAACGCCGCCCGCGGAACCATGCAGGTGCTCCTGGACGCCCTGGAGGAAAGGGACCGGTAGGCCCCCGCGAACACGGAGGAGAGCCTCGACCTTGACGTGGGGCTGCCCCTCACCCTCAGCACCGGGCGTGCGCTTGCCTCACTGGATCCCTGAGAGGTCCGGGTGCCGCCGGTGCCAGTCCGTGGTCGTCTGGTAGCGGTGGGCGACGCTCAGGATCGCGTCGTCGGCAAACGGTTGGCCCACCAGCATGGTGGTCCGGGGCTGGGGCGGGTCTCCGTCGAAGTCGAAGGGCACGACCACGCTGGGGTGGCCGGTCTGGTTGGTGAGCCCGATCTGTCCTCCTCCCGACACGAAGAG
>SKVI01000284.1 GCA_007129525.1 Gemmatimonadota bacterium
CCATCGTCTTCCGATGCGGACCGCGATTCGTCGCACGACTCGTCCCCCGCCCGCGGCACCCCCGCTGAGATCGCCGACGCCGGCCCCTTTCCCCCGGTGGACGGCACCCTGGACCGGGCACTGGCGCTGGTGGAGTACCTCCGGGAGCACTGCCCGTGGGACCGGAAGCAGACCGCTCGCTCGCTGGTTCCCCACCTCCTGGAGGAGACCCATGAGACGGTGGACGCCATCCGGGACGGCGACACCGACGCCCTCCGGGGCGAGCTGGGCGACCTACTCCTGAACCTGGCGTTCCAGGTGGTGGTGGCCGAGGAGGCCGGCACCTTCGACCGGGACGCGGTGGTGCGGGCGCTGGAAGAGAAGATGATCCGCCGTCACCCCCACCTTTTCGGGCTGGGGGAGAAGGAGTCGTGGGAAACGATCAAGGCCCGCGATCGTTCGGAGACCGAGGTGCCCGGAGTCCTGACCGGACTGGCCCGGGGCCTGGATCCCCTCCTACGGGCCCACCGGATGCAGGAGAAGGTCTCGGGAGTGGGCTTCGACTGGGACGACGCCGCCGGCGCGGTGGCCAAGGTGCGCGAGGAGCTGGCCGAGGTGGAGGAGGTCATGGCCGAGGGCGATCCGGAGCGAATCGAAGAGGAAGCCGGCGACCTCATCTTCGCCGTGGTGAACGTGGTGCGACTGGCTGGAGCCCACCCCGTACCGGCACTGGACGCCGCCAACCGAAAGTTCGAAGCCCGCTTCCGACAGGTGGAAGCGCTGGCCCGGGCCCGGGGCGTCGCCATGCCCGGCGCCAGCCTGCAGGAGCTGGACGAGTTGTGGGACGAGGTGAAGGGAGAGGAAAGCCGGGAACCCGGCTGAGGACCCCGCTCACAGGGCGCGGGCGAGCTCATCGGAGTCGAAGGTGGCGAGGGGCGCGGTCCGTCCCTCGGCGTCCACGGCCAGCACTCCCTCCGACGGCTCGGTGAGTCGGCCGATGCGGGCAGCGCGGATGCCCTCCTCCGCCAGCGCCATCAGAATGGGCTCCGACGCCGACTCCGGCGCCGCCACCAGGAGTGCCCCGCTGGCCAGGAGTCCAAGGGGATCCAGCTCCAGGGCGGCGGCGATGCGGCGGGTCTCCTCCAGGATCGGAATCGCCTCCAGCTCCACCACCGCCCCGGTTCCGCTGGCCTCACAGAGCTCGTGGATCCCGGACGAGAGCCCCCCCTCGGTGGGATCGTGGAGGGCGTGAACGTCGCCTGCAGCGAGGACCACCTCCACGTCGGGAACCACGCTGATCCCCGGCCGGCTGAGGAGGCCCCGGGCCCGCTCCAGCACGTCTGCAGGCACGGATCCCTCCAGGCGGTCTCCAGCGTCGCTGGCCAGGATCGCGGTGCCCTCCACGGCGAGCCCCTTGGTGAGAAGAAGGGCGTCGCCGGCCCGGGCCCCCTCGGCGGAGAGCCATCGGCGGGTCGTGCCCAGCATGGTGCCGGCCAGAATCGGGCGATCCAGCCCCGGCGCCACCTCCGTATGCCCTCCCACCAGCCCGGCCCCAACCTCGGCGCAGGCGTGGCGAACGTCGGCCAGGATCTCGGCGGCGGCATCGCCGGACGCGCCCTCGGGGAGGAGTACCGTGGCCAGGAACCACGCCGGCCGGGCCCCCATGCACGCCACATCGTTGGCGTTGACGTGCACGGCGTACCATCCGATGCGCTGGGCCGTGAAGGTGATGGGATCTGACGCCGCCACCAGGAAGAGCCCATCACGGAGCTCAGCCTCATCCTGACCCGGGCCACCCGAGTCCAGGCGCAGCACCGCGCCGTCCCGCCCCACCCCGGGCCCCACCACCTCTCCTCGGGCGGGGACTCGGCCTTCGAGCAGGTCGCGCAGGAGGGAAGCGGGAAGCTTGCCTGGCGGAAGGGGCGTGTGGCGAGAAGTCATGGTGATCGTGGAGAAGGGCAAAAGAGATCGTGGTACGGCCAGGAGGATCATGGCCAAGGAAACCACCCACCGCGGCCCTGGCAACTCCACCGGAAGGGTGATCGCCGAACCTGCGCGCGGTCGAAGCAGCCGGAGCGGCCGCGGTTGCGGCTCGCGCACCTGCTCCCTCTGGCACGGGCGCGTTTCCCCCCTCCCACTGCGGCTCCGACCCCTCACCCCGGCGGATCGAGCCGCTCACTCCGTCACCCCCCCTGCGACGGCGGATCCAGCGCCTCATTCCGGATGATTTACGGCCTCACGCGGGCGGATCGAGCCCCTCCCGGAAGCGGTCCAGTTTCTCCGGGCTCACCACCTTCCGGCACGAGCCGGTGGTGTTGGTGGGCTCGATTCCCCGGAATCGGTGCTCCTGGACCATGGCCCGCACCGGGTCCGGCGCCACGCTGGCCGGCAGCGCCATCGGCGGCGCCTGGTCCGGGATCCGGCACCCGTTCAGGTCCAGGAAGTAGGGCCGGCCGAAGCGCCCCATCTTCACCTCGAACCCGCCCTCGTGCACCCCCTTGTGGTGAGGGTCGCAGAGGAGCACCAGGTTGTCCAGGCTCGTCT
Source organism: Gemmatimonadota bacterium (assembly GCA_007129525.1). Classification (GTDB taxonomy): domain Bacteria; phylum Gemmatimonadota; class Gemmatimonadetes; order Longimicrobiales; family Gaopeijiaceae; genus PWLA01. The sequence continues at coordinate 2,524 of SKVI01000284.1, forward strand.
TCCCTCCCAGGGCCCAGTGTTCGATGTGATGGCTATAGGCGTGCTGCGATCCGCAACCCGGGAACCGGCACCCCCCGTCCCGGGCCCAGAGCGCCCGCCGGATCGCTGGCGGGATGACCCGAGTCTTCCGCCCCACGTCCAGGATCTCGCTTCGGGCCCCACGCACGATGCGCACCACCGCCGAGTCGCAGGTGATGCGCCGAGCCGTCTCCAGCGACACCGTGGCCTCCCCGTCCAGCTCCGCCCTGCCCCCCTTCTCCCCCTCCAGCGTCTTCTGGTCCACGTTGAAGAGCACCAGATACCGCTGGGCCGACGCGCTGGGCGGCGTGCGGGAGCAGGTGCAGGGTTTGGGGGGTGAAGCCGGCGATTCCGCGGGATCGGTATCCGTGGGTGGAGCCGGCGCTTCCGCGGGATCGGTCTCCGATACGGAGGGCTGCGAAGCCTGGTCCTGGGTTGGGGCCGATTCCGGTGAATCGCTCTCCCTCACCTCGCAATCCGGTGCCCCGCATCCGCCCGGCAGCTCGAATCCGGCCTCCA
>SKVI01000071.1 GCA_007129525.1 Gemmatimonadota bacterium
GTTCGGCTTCCCTCTCGAGTCGTCGCGCCCGCTCCCGGGCTTCCTCGGCGCGGGCCAGAGCCTCCGACAGCTCCCGCTCCTTTTCCTGGAGGGTAGCCAGGAGGTGCTCCACCTCCAGCTCGCCCGAGTCCACGAAGGTCTCGGCCCGCTCCAGCACCGGTTCCGGAAGTCCCAGCCGCCGGGCGATGGCCAGACCATAGCTGCGTCCCGGGCGCCCCTTCTGCAGGTGGTAGGTGGGCGCGATTTGCTCCGGGTCGAAGGCCAGTGAAGCGTTCACGATCCCGCTTCCCTCGGCGTCCAGGCGCTTCAGCGCCCCCAGGTGAGAGGTGACCACCGCACGGGCTCCCCGTTCCACCAGCGTCTCCAGAATGGCCCGGGCCAGCGCCGCCCCTTCGGCTGGATCGGTGCCGGTCCCCATCTCGTCCATGAGCACCAGGGCCGCCGGTCCGGCGCCGTCCAGAATCTCGATGGCGTTGCTGAGGTGAGCCGAAAAGGTGGAGAGGGATTCGGCAATGGACTGCTCGTCACCGATGTCGGCGAAGACATCCCGGACGACCTGGAGGCGGGTGCCGGGCCCCACCGGGGGAATCACTCCGCTTTGCGCCAGCAGGTGCACGAGCCCCATGGCCTTGAGGAAGACGGTCTTTCCGCCGGTGTTGGGCCCGGAGACCACCACCGCCCGTTCCCCGGGCTCCAGCTCCAGGTCGAAGGGGACCACCGGGTCGCCCTCTCCAGCCAACTCCTGCTCCAGGAGGAGGGGGTGACGGCCCTCCCGGATCCGCAGGACGCCGTCGCCGGGAGGGACCAACTCCGGGAGATGGGCCTCCCAGGCGCGGGCGGTCCGGGCCCGCGCCCAGAGAGAATCGAACTCCACCAGGGCCTGTGATCCCCGCTCCAATCCGGTTTGCATGCCGCGGGTCCGGCCGGTGACGTCCTCCAGGATCCGGCGAATCTCCCGGGCCTCGGCCCGCTCCAGCTCGTGCACTTCGTTCATGAGGCGGATCGCCAGCGGGGGCTCCACGAAGAGGGTGCCGCCGGTGGCCGACTCCCCGTGGATGATCCCGCCGACCTCGGACTTTCCCTCTCGCCGGACGGGGATCACGTAGCGTCCGTCCCGGATCGAGACCGAGGCGTCGGGCACCCGAATTCGATCCGGGAGCGACGACAGGTATCGCTCCAGCTTCTGGACCATGCGGGACCGGGCGCTCCGGAGCTGGCGACGAAGGGAGAGGAGCTCGGAGCTGGCGTCGTCCTTCACCGCGCCGTCGGCATCCACCACCTCCTGGATCCGCTTCAGGAGCGGGGGGTTCTCCGGCAAGCGACCCCGAAGGGCCCGAAGTCGGGGAAGCGCCGGATCCACCGCCGGGCCCTCACCCTCTTCCGGTGCTCCACCGTCGGCGTCGTCCGGCTCAGTCTCCGGGGGAACCAGCGCCGTGCGAAGCTGGTGGGAGCTCTCCAGGAGCCGGCCCACCACCAGGAGCTGTTCCGGCTCCAACACGTTGCCCTCCACCGCAAGACGTCGGAGTGGCACGCGGGCATCAGGGACCACTGGGGGCGCCCAGTCCGGGTGGTCCAGGTGGTAGCGGAGGGTCTCGGCGACCCGCAGCAACTCGGCGTGAGCCGGCTCCGGATCGATGTCGGGCTCCCGGATCGCCACCGCTTCGCGCCCCAGGGGGCTCGTGGCCCGGGCCGCCACCCGCTCGAGCGCCTGGCGAAACTCCAGGACCTGAAGGGCGTGCTCGTTCAAGACGCCCCCTCGTCGGACTCGCCTGACGCAGGACGGGCGCCGGCCCAAAGGCCGACGCCCGTTGTCGCGGATCGCCGCCGGATGGTCCCTCCCGTCGAGCGAAGGGGCGAGTTCACGTAGAAAGCTCCTCCCGGACGATGCGGTTCGCCTCCTTCCCGTCGAAGCGCCCCCGGATTCTGGGCATGAGCTGGCCCATCACCGGGCCCATCTCGGTGGTGCCGCCTTCGACGATCTCCCGCACCATGGCCCGGACCTCGTTCTCGTCCAGGGGCGGAGGGAGGAACTCGGACAGGATCCCAGCCTCCCGCTCCTCCTTTTCCGCCAGCTCTTCCCGGTCTCCGGACCGCATCTGGTCGGCGGCCTCCTTGCGCTGCTTGAGAGCCCGGGTCAGGACCCGCTTCACCATCTCGTCGTCCGCCTCCCGGCCCTCCTCGATCTCCTGGTTCTTGAGCTCGGAGAGCGTGGAGGAGAGGACCGTCGTGCGGAGGCGGTCCCGCTTCTTGCGAGCTTCCCTCAACTCTCGCTCCAGCTGTGCCTTCAACGACTCGGTCACGTGGCTCCCCGGTCTGGGGTCATGGACGTGGGGTCAACTTTCCCAAGCTATCAGAAACCGGGAGGAAGGGTCAACGAGCTTCGAGCTCCCAACCCGACTCATCGGGCGACCAGAAGACCCCTGTCCGGGCAAGCAGGACACCCTCATCCGGGCGGCCAGGTCATGGAACGACCGCCCAGGACGTGGAGGTGAAGGTGGGGAACCGTCTGGCCTCCCTCCTCGCCCACGTTGGCCACCACCCGGTACCCCGAAGAATCGAGACCCCGTTCCCGGGCCACCCGGGCGGCCACCAGGACCAGGTGACCGGCCAGCTCCCGGTCCTCCTCTTCCAGCGACGCTACCGAGGTGGTGTGGCGTCGGGGGATCACCAGGATGTGCTCCGGGGCCTGGGGGTTCAGGTCCTCGAAGGCCATGGCGCGGTCGTCTTCGTGCACCACGGTGGCCGGAAGCTCTCCCTGGGCGATCCGACAAAACACGCAATCCTCGCTGGGCATGGAGCTCTCCTGGGGCTGATGGTCGGGTCGTGATGAGAACGCCTGTTGTCGAGTACCTCTTGGTCGGCGCGATTTCCCATGGCCGGGACTCGGATGCCGGCCTACCCTATCGATCCCCCGTGGGCGGGGGAGTGTTCCCCGCGACCATCGGCCCGAACCCCGAGCGATCCGGAGGGAACCCATGAACGACGGTCTGAAGCGAGCAGCGCAGGACGTGTTGGATCGCCATCCGGCCCCTGCCCTCCCCCTGAACGAGCTCCATGA
>SKVI01000058.1 GCA_007129525.1 Gemmatimonadota bacterium
CGCTTCTCCCCTCCCCCCACTGCCCGTCGATCGGCTGCGGGCAGGCGTCCACCGCTATACCCGGGAGACCGGGGCGAACCTGGCCCTCCTCTTCGTGGTCCTTCTGGCGGTGATCTTCGTGATGTGGTGATGCGGGGGTCGAGTTCGACGCCGCGTTGGCCCGGGAGGTGGCGCTCCGCACGGGGATCAACGTCTACCTGGCGGGCGAGGTTGCGCTGCCCGGGTCGGGTTACGTCATCTCGATCCGGCTGGTCGGCACGGTCACGGGCAAAACTCTTCTCGCCGCCCGAGAGACGGCCCGGGACGAGGGGATCACCAGGCGGTGGAGCGACTCTCGTAATCGCGTCGTTGTGAACCCGGCTCGGCTCAATCCGCCGCCAGCGCGGCGCCCTCCGACCGGACGCGCTCGAGCAGGGCCTCGAACCGCGGCTCCTCCCGCAGGCCGTCCAGGAGCCAGTCGTGCTCGGCGAGAAACGGGTAGTTCAACATGCCCAGGTCGATCTCGCGCTCCAGCCAATCGAGTGCCTGCTCGTTCTCGCCCGCCAGCGCGTAGCAGTGCGCCAGCTCCCGGGCGAACATCTCGCTGGTGCGGGCGGCCTGTTCGAACGCAGGGGTGATGGCGCGCACGGCCTGCTCGGACTCACCCTGGAGGCCATGAGCCAGCGAGCGGGCAAACGAGGAGAACGGGGTTCCGGGAAAACGTTCGGCGGCATCCTCCAGGGTCGCAACGGCCTCCTCGGTTCGGCGATCGTACGCCAGCGCCCAGCCGAAGAACACCGCAGCGAACGGGCTTTCCGGATCCATCTCCAGGTGGCGACCGTACGGTTCGATCGCGTCTGCGAACCGGCCCTCGAGGACGGGGACGAAACCCTGGACGCTTTGTGTCAGCGGCGTCAGGGGATCCACCTCCAGCGCACGTTCCAGGAGGGCGGACGCCTCTGCGTTGCGGCCGGCGTGAGCGTAGACGTATCCGAGCAGCAGAAGGGTGTCCGAGTCGTCCGGCTCCAGTGCCCTCGCCCGTTCACCCGCTTGCAGGGCCGCCCGCAGGTCGCCCCGGAAAAAGGCGACCCAGGCCTTGAGCCAGTGGCCGCGGGCCGAGTGCGGATTCAGCGCGAAGGCCTTCTCGGCCAGCTCGTCGACCTGCTCCAGATCGGCCTCCCGACCGGTGCCAGACTCCATGGACATTGCCAGGATATGGCCGAGCGAGCTGTAGAGCAGCTCGTTGTCTCCCACGATGGCGAGCGCCGTTTCGATGTATCGCTTCGCCCGCCCAAGCCCGTCCTGGGAGAAGCGCCATGCCTCATATCGTGCCCTGAGATACGATTCGTACGCCTGCACGTCACGGATGGGCCGGTCCGCCAGGGCCTGCGTCTCGTCCGGAGACAGGCGGACGCGAAGCGCTCCCACGATGGCCCGCGCAACCTGCTCCTGTATCTCGAAGACATCGTGGATGGTGCCCTCGAACTTGCGGGCCCAGAGTTGATCATCGGTGTGCGCATCGACGAGCTGAGAGGTGATCCGCAGCGCGTCCCCCGCCTTTCGCACGCTACCTTCGAGCACGTATCGCACACCCAACTTGCGGGCGATCGTCCGTACGTCCCCGGTGCTCCCCTTCAGGCGCATGGCCGAGGTGCGCGAAATGACCCTCAGGGCCCGAATCTGTGACAGGTCGGCGATCACTTCTTCCGTCAAGCCGTCGCTGAAGTACTCGTTCTCCGGATCCGGACTGATGTTGGAGAAGGGAAGCACGACGATGGACGGCCGCTCCTCGACCCCCCCGTCGGTGGCTCCCCCGGACCCGGCCGCACGGAGATCCGAGAGGAGAGTCGAGGCATCGGAGTAACGCCGGTCCAGGGACTTCGCCAGGCACCAACCCACGACACGCGCGAGGCGCGGTGGAATCTCGGGCCGAAGCGCCTCGACGGGTGGGGGTTCGTCGTTGCGGATGCCGTAGACGACGGCATCCTCCGCCTCACCCCGGAAGGGGCGCACGCCAGTGAGCATCTCATACAGCACGACCCCCACTGACCAGAGGTCGGTGCGCGCATCCACGTCCTCGCCACGCGTCTGCTCGGGACTCATGTAGGCAACGGTCCCGAGCGTGTCGCCTTCGCGAGTCAGCCGGGCGCCGGAGCCCTTGGCCGCCCCGAAGTCCACGATCTTGACCTGCCCGCCGTCCGTCAGCATCACGTTCGCCGGCTTGATGTCCCGGTGCACGATCCCGGCCTCGTGTGCCTTGGACAGCCCGTCGACGATCTGGGCAGCGTAATCGAGCGCCTCGTCCACCGCGAGGGGCCCGCGTGCGACCTTCGCCGCGAGGGACTCTCCCTCGTAATAGGCCATGGCGATGAACAGTCGCCCCTCCCCGGGATCTCCGGGCGCAGACTCCGTCCTCCCGATCTCGTACACGACCCCGATGTTCGGGTGGTCGAGAGCCGACGAGGCCCGGGCCTCCCGCTTCAGGCGGGCGCGGGCATCGGAGTCGGCCGCCAGCCGGATGGGGAGGAACTTGAGGGCCACGAGTCGGTCGAGCGACTCGTCGCGGGCCTTGTACACCACGCCCATCCCGCCCCCGCCGATTGGCTCGATGATCGTGTACCGCCCCACAACCCGGTCCGAAAGTGGAGGCTCCAGCGGATCGGGACCGAAGGCGGCCCCGAGGACCTCCGTGCCCATTCGCTCGAGGAAGTCCGGGGCAGCAGCATGGGAATCCAGCAGGGCCGTCAGCTCCCGCTGGAGCTCGACGTCGTCTCCGCACGCCTGCTCCACGTATGTCGCTCGCTTGGCGGGTGGCATGGCGATCGCATCCTCGAACAGCTCCGCCAGCCGTTCCCTTCTCGCGTCGTCCCGGCCAGCGCTCATCCGCCCGGCCCCATCTCGTTGTGGAGCCACGCCTGGGCCATCGCCCAGTCCCGCTTCACCGTCCGCGGAGAGGTGCCGACGGCCGCCGCCGTCTCATCGATGGTCAGGCCCCCGAAGAACCGGCATTCGACGACCTTGCTCTGTCGAGGGCTGACCTGTTCGAGGCGTCCCAGGGCATCGTCCAGGGCCAC
>SKVI01000374.1 GCA_007129525.1 Gemmatimonadota bacterium
GAACTGGAGCCGGTGCGGGAGCGGGCCCGGGAGGTGGAACGCCGCCGGACGGAGCTCCTGGCAGGCCTTCGCACCGCGTCGGGGGGCGAGGACCAGGTGGACCGAATGGCGGAGCGGGTCCAGCTCCGGATGGAGGCGGCCCGGGCGCTGGCGCGAGAGCGCGCCGAGCTGCGCCGGGAGCACCCGGAGCTGGAGCGGGAGCGCAGGGAGCTCCAGGAGGCCCGGGAGGCCGGGGAGCCGTGGCTGGACGACCCCGAGTTTCCGGCCGAGCTGGAGAGCCGTCGCCGCGAGCTCCAGAAGGGAATCGAGGAGACCCGGGCTGAGGTGGAGCGCCTCAAGGAACAGATCCGGCAGTCAGCCGAAGAGGACACCGTGGATCTCATCGACGGCCGTCTGCAGGCCCTGGACCGGGAGACGGCCCGGATCCGCCGTCGACGGGACCGCCTATTCGTTCTGGCCCGGGCCATCCGGGTGGCGGAGCGACGATTCCGGGACGCCCACCAGCCGGACCTCCTGAGGCGAGCCGGCGAGCACCTGGCCCGGATCACCGAGGGACGCTACTCCCGGCTGCTGCTCGGCGACGTGGGGCAGGACCCCTTCCTGGTGACCGCCGACCACCTCCCCCGACCCCATCCGGCGGAGGCTCCTCTCTCCACCGGGACCCGGGAGCAGATCTACCTGGCCCTGCGTCTGGCCATCGTGGATCACCTGGACCGGGAGCGGACCCCCCTCCCCCTCTTCTTCGACGAGGTCATGGTGAACTGGGATGCCCACCGACGGCGACGGGGGCTGGAGCTTCTTGCGGAGCTGAGTCGGAAGCGCCAGATCTTCTTTTTTACATGTCATCCTGATCTGGCCGGAGCCGTCCGGGAGCTGGGCGGCTCGGTCATCCGACTCCCCGGTCCCCCGGAGGGCCCGTGAACGGATCCGTGAACCAGTCCGCCGCCTCTCCCCTCCACATCGAGAGCTGCGGCGAGGGAGCCCCTCCCGCGGTGTTGGTCCACGGCTTCGGCGCCCACGGGGGATTCTGGCGCAAGTGGGTCCCTGAGCTGGCGGCGAGGCACCGCGTCCACGTGGTGGACCTCATGGGCTTCGGCCAGGCGGCCACCCCCTCCGGAGGCGACTACTCGCCCCTGGCCCAGGCCCGGCACCTGGCCGAGTTCCTGCGGCGGTTCCGCGAGACCCCACCGGTGGTCGTCGGCCATTCGCTGGGCGCAGGCGTGGCGGTGGCCGCCAGCCTTCGGCTCCTGGACGAGGGCGGGGCCAGCCTCCCTGCCGGCCTGGTGCTGGTGAGCGGCACGGTGCTGCCCCAGCGGCTGCCCCGCTTCATGAGGCTGGCCCGGATCCCCGGGCTCGGCGAGCTCTTCCTCCTGGCAACCCCACCGCGCATGGCCCTCCGGAAGGGTATTCAAGGGATCGTGCACGACCCCGACACGGTGGACCGGGAGCAGGTGGACACGTACCGGGAGCCCCTCCGTTCGCTGGCGCGCCGGAGGGCCATTCTCCGAGCGGCCCGGCAGGTGTCGCCGCAGGCGGCTGAGCGGCTCTCCCACCGCCTGGCCGACCTTCGATTTCCGGTCCTCCTGGTCTGGGGTGCCGAAGACCACATCGTTCCGGTGGAGGCCGGTCGGCGCCTCGAGGCGGCCCTCCCCGACGCCCGCCTGGTCATTCTTCCGGAGGTGGGTCACCTCCCTCCCGAAGAGGCGCCCCGGGCTTCCCTGGAACCTGTTCTGAAATTCCTGGCCGACCGTCGCGGCGAGCCTCGCGTAGCCGGCGGCCCCGGCTCATTTCGCTGACCAGGACCCAGAGCATCTTCGCGCCGGCCCGAAGGGACCCCGCCAGGCTCCCCGACACCTTCGAGCGACCCCCGCGACGGGCACGGTGCGGCACCGGCACCTCCCGGTAGGCGAGCCCCGCGTGGTGGGCCCGAATCTGCATCTGGAGGGTCCAACCCCAGTTTCGGTCGTCCATCTCGAGGCGCTCCAACGCTCCCCAGCGAATGGCCCGGAAAGGCCCCAGGTCCCGGAGCCGCACGCCGTGCAGGAGCCGGGCCCCCAGGCGGACCACCAGGTTCCCCAGGCGGGCGTGGAGGGGGACGCCTCCTCCCACCCCGGGCTCCCCGACCACCCGCACTCCCACCACCATCTCCGCGTCGCCGGATTCCAGGGGCTCCAGGAGCTGGTGGGCGGCGGCGGGATCGTCGCTCCCGTCGCCGTCCAGGAAGAGGACCACCTCCGGACGGCGCTTCCACGAGCGGATCTCAGCCATCCCCGCCAGACACGCCGCCCCGTACCCCCGTTCCGCCTCGTGCACCACGGTGGCTCCACCCGCCTGGGCCACCCGGGGCGTGGCGTCGGTGGAGCCGTTGTCCACCACCACCACCCTGCCCACCCCCGCCTCTTCAAGCTCCGCCAGGACCCCGGGCAGAGCCTCCTCCTCGTTCAGGGCGGGGATGAGGGCCACCACGTCCGGGGATGTGCCACCGGGACTCATGTGCTTCCCTGCGGATGAATGCTGGGTTCCGCGAGGGTCGAGGGGGAGGAGACTCCCCTGGACGTGCCTTCTCCGGCAGGAACCCGCGCCTGCGTGCCCAGGCGCCCCCTCCCATCGGATTTGAGTTCACCCACCAGGAGCCAGGTGTAGCCCAGGCCGAAGAGGAGGAGGAAGGGAAGGGTGGGAAGATGGCCCCAGCTCACCGCCGCCAGCACGCAGAGCCAGAGCCAGCCCGCCAGGGCCCACTTCATGGCCCGATCCACCTGTCCCCGGGGAGGGCGATACCTCCGGCGTTGGCCCTCTCCCTTCTTGGGGGTCCGGATAAAGGGGTCCCGGCTCTCCCCGCCAAGCCCCCGGAGAACCGCTCCCGACACCACTGCGTTGAGTCCGATGCCCAGAGCCAGCGTAGCGGTGGCCGTGGGCAGAAGGGTCGACCACGGCCGCCCCCGCTGGCGGCCTGCCGCCGAGTAGAAGACCAGAAAGGAGAGGGTCGCCCCGGCGAACACCACCAGGTCCAGGAACAGGAGCCCCTCGAGCCCCAGCGACCGACGGGC
>SKVI01000265.1 GCA_007129525.1 Gemmatimonadota bacterium
ACACGGGCTCACCGGTTTCCCGGTTGAAGACGTAGGCGAAGGACTGCTTGGTCACCACCACCAGCGCCGGGATGTCCTGGCCGTCCACGGTGATGTCCACGAGCTGGGGGGCGTGGGGGGTGTCGTAGTTCCAGATGTCGTGGCGCACGAGCTGGTAGTGCCACGCCCGCTCGCCGGTCCGTACGTCCAGTGCAATGATGCTGGTCCCGAAGAGTCCGTCGCCGGGACGGTGGCCGCCGTAGTAGTCGTTGGTGCCGGCCTTGGTGGGAATGTAGACCAGGCCGAGCTCGGGGTCGGCGGAGAGCGGCGCCCAGGAGCCGATGTTGCCGGTGTACTCCCAGGATCCGTCCTCCCAGGTGTCGTGCCCGTACTCTCCGGGGCGGGGCACGACGTTGAAGCGCCACAAGTGCTCCCCCGTCCGGGCGTCGTAGGCCAGGATGTCGTTGGGGATGTCCTCCTTGCGGATCTGGTAATAGCCCTGCTCGCCGGTGGAGGGCACCACCACGACTCCGTCCACCACGATGGGGCCCGCGCTGGTGGTGATGTGCCCCTTCTCCGGATCGAGTCCGGTTTCAGGGTCCGGGTTGTAGTCGCCCAGGTCGTCGAAGAGGTCCACGATTCCGGTGCCGTCGGCGCCCCAGCCCTCCAGGGGCAGTCCCGTTTCGGCGTCCAGTGCCGCCAGCCAGAAGCCGGGAGTGGTGACGAAGATCACCCCCTGCCCGTCCACCTCGTCGTAGGCCACCGACTTGCCGTAGTTCTTCCGGGCCGACTGCTCCCACCGGGGGTTGTCGGGCATGCGCCAGACCCAGAGGGTCTCACCGGTGGCGGGCTCGATGGCCACCACCGCACGGCGAGAGCCGGCCAGGGCGTAGAGGGTGCCGTTCACGTAGATGGGCGTGCCCCGGTAGACGAAATCCGGCGACGGACCGAAGTTGCGGGCCGACCAGCGCCACACCACCTCCAGGTGTTCGAAGTTCTCGGCGGTGATCTGATCCAGGGGCGAGGAGCGGGTGCTCCCGAAGTCCCCGCCCCACGTGCTCCACATCTCCGGGGTTTGCCACTCCTGGGCCTGGAGGCCCTGCGTGTCGGCCACGGCCGGTCCCACGGCCAGGAGGAGCGAGACCAGGGCCAGGAGGGTGGCCGGTCCCAGGTAGTGGGCTGGAGCCTTCGACGGGGTGGAAGTGTGCATGCTCACCTCGTGGGGGTGTGGAGTAGCGACTGTGCTCTGTGCAGGAAGGGCTTTGGGATGCTCAGAAAGACGTGCCGGCCCCGGATCAGCGCCCATCGTTGGGATTCCGCTCCAGCTGGATTACGCTCAGGGAGTCCGGGTCGTGGGGCAGGGCGTCCTTTCCGGTGGGATAGCCGTTCAGCTCCAGGATGTAGGCCACCACCGCGGCGTACTGGGCCGCACTCAGCGAACCGGGGCGGTCCTGGGGCATGGTCATCTGGATGTGGCTGTAGAGCGCCCCCACGGGCCGGCTGGTCCAGCTGAGCTGGAATGTCGTGCCCGAGAACTCCCCCGGCGCATGACAGAGGCCGCACTCCATGTCGAAGACCTGGCGGCCCTGACGGGCCTGCTCCTCGGAATAGACGCCGTCCAGGACCGATACCGTATCTGGTCCCTCGCCGCTCTGGGCCGAGATCGGTGCAGGTAAAGCGAACCCAATGAGCACCAGACCGGTCAGGATGACGACGCCGGCAAAGCCCAGGTGGGCGCGGGGACGGCGAAGGCGGACTGCAACACACCGGGTCGCCCTCAATCGGAGCTGGGGTTCCCGGACGATCTCGAACGACGGAACGATCATCGACGTGGGGTTCGGGGTTGTAGGCTACGTACTCTGGGGAGCGCCGCTGAAAATGGGGAACGGCCGGCGTCTTCGCCAGCGTTTTCGAAAACCGACCCGCCGCCGCCTTGCCCGAACACCGCGGATCCGACGCCCGGACTCCATGACCTCCATCTCCTCGCACATCCCAGATCTGCCCATTCGCGGCCTCCTTCCGGAGGTGGTCCGTACTCTGGACGAGGAGGGGGGCGGGGTGCTGGTGGCCCCTCCAGGGGCCGGGAAGACCACTACCGTACCCTTGGCGCTCCTGGAGGCTCCCTGGCTCCAGGGCCGGAAGGTGCTGATGCTGGAGCCTCGTCGCCTGGCGGCCAGGGCGGCGGCCCGGCGCATGAGCTCGCTCCTGGGCGAACCCGACGTCGGGGGCACCGTGGGGTATCGGGTTCGCATGGACACCCGGGTGAGCCGTCGTACCCGCATCGAGGTGGTCACCGAGGGTGTCCTGACCCGGATGCTGCAGTCCGATCCCACCCTGGACGACGTGGGCGTCGTTCTCTTCGACGAGTTCCACGAGCGCTCCCTGCACGCCGACCTGGGCCTGGCGCTCTGTCTGCAGAGCCGGGCGCTCTTCCGGGACGACCTCCGGGTCCTGATCATGTCCGCCACCCTGGACGCCGAACCCGTGTCCCGGCTCCTGGATGACGCCCCGGTGCTTCGGAGCCAGGGGCGGCAATACCCGGTGGAGACGCACTTTCTGGACCGGCCGGTGGAGGGATGGATCGAGCCGGCGGTGGTGCGGACGGTCGTTGGCGCCCTGGACGACACCGAGGGCGACATCCTGGTCTTCCTCCCCGGTGCCGGAGAGATCCGCCGGACCCGCGAGCGCCTGGACGAAGCGGGCCTCCCGGAGCAGGTGAGCGTGCACGCCCTCCACGGAAGCCTAAGTCGGGATGAGCAGGATCGGGCCGTTCGTCCCAGCGCTCCCGGCCGGCGGAAGGTGGTGCTGGCCTCGGCCATCGCCGAAACCTCCCTGACCATCGAGGGGGTCCGGGTGGTGGTGGACTCGGGGCTTATGCGGGTGCCTCGCTTCGATCCCGGGAGCGGCATGAGCCGGTTGGAGACCCTCCGGGTGAGCCGAGATTCCGCCGACCAGCGACGGGGGCGGGCGGGGCGCCTGGCTCCGGGAGTGTGCTACCGCCTCTGGACCGAGGGTGAGGATCGGGGCCTGGTGCCGCAGCGGACCCCTGAGATTCTGGAGGCCGAC
>SKVI01000064.1 GCA_007129525.1 Gemmatimonadota bacterium
CGCTGGCGGAAGGCCTCCACCTGTTGCACCGCCTGTCGGGACTCTGCCTGCGTCAGGGGACGCACCGGGCGGTTTACGTTGTAGCGGGTGAGGCCGACGGGGACCACCGAGAGCGTCCGAATTCCGGGTCCCAGGGTGAAAAGGTCGGCCATGGTCCGATCCAGGTGCTCCCCGTCGTTCCACTCGGGGCAAAGCACGATCTGGGTGTGGACCTCGAGGCCGTTGTCCACCAGGTATTCGAGCTGCTCCATGATGAGCCCGGCGCGCTGGTTCTTGAGCAGCCGCACCCGGAGATCCGGATCAGTGGTGTGTACGCTGACGTACAGGGGAGAAAGCCGCTGGTCCACCAGTCGCTGGATTCCCCGCGGTCCCAGGTTGGTCAGGGTCACGTAGCTTCCGTAGGTGAACGACAGCCGGAAGTCGTCATCCCGGATCCAGAGCGTGTCCCGGACCCCCTTCGGGTTCCCGTCGATGAAGCAGAAGACGCATTCGTTGGCGCACTCCCGCACCGTGTCCGGAGCGGGCACGATGCCCAGCGGCTCACCGGGAACGCGCTCGATCTCGAATACGGTGGCGACCCCGTCCGGGTCCACCGTTTCCAGGGAGATGTCCTGCTCCGCCAGGAGGAAGGTGAGGTCGATTCCGTCACGGACGCGCTCGCCGTTCACCCGGACGATGCGTGAGCCGATCTGGAGCTCAAGCTCCTCGGCAATGGTACCCTGTTCTACTTCGGCGATACGAACCACTGGGTGCTCCCTCCGCCCTGCCGGGGCGGAACAATGAAATAGCCTTGAAAAATAGCATCCCACAGGCCGAACCTCAACGGATCGCCACAACGTCGAGTCGGCGATCCGGAACGGTCCGGTGGGTGGGAAGGGCTGACAGTCGGCCCCACCGGAGTGCGCGAACGAGAGAGACCCCGCCGCCGTGTGGTCGGCAACGGGGTCCGGCTCTGTAGAAGGCTGTTGAAGCCAGAGCGGGCGACCGGACTCGAACCGGCGACCCTCAGCTTGGGAAGCTGATGCTCTACCAACTGAGCTACGCCCGCATCAGGGCTCCAAATGTAGATGGTAGATGGGACGGGAGAAAGACCAAACTCTGGGTTCTCCCGTCCCACCTGGGCTTCCGGGTATTTGCCGCCACCCGGGACCCGGAACGCCCTCCGGTGAGGTCAGAGGACCTCGTATCGGAAGCCGAACACATCACTGTCCGTGGCCAGATCGGCCTGGAACTGCACCGGTTCCTCGTAGCCGGCGAGCTCCACCTCGGTTTCGGCGGTACCCACCTCGTCACCTTCGGTGTTGTAGAAGCTAACCCGCAGGCGAGCGGTCGAGCCTTCCATGCCGTCCTGGTTGTTCACCACCTGGCCGACGAGGGCGACCCCGCCGTCCACCGGGTGGAGTTCGAGACCGGTAACGAAGAAGGGCAGGGCTTCCATCCGTTCAATGACCTCTACCGCGTCGGGCTCCCGGTCCTGCTGCACCAGCGTCTGCGCCAGCATCTGGTAGGCCTGGAGGTTGTTCGGATCGACCTCGATGACGCGCTCGGCTACATCGAGGAACTCGTCCGTCTGCTCGGCGATGAAGAGGGCCTGGAGGTGGTTGAAGGCGGCGTCCCGGTGGTTCGGGACCGCCTCCCAGGCTTCGCCGAAGGCGCGGGCCGACTGCTCGAAGTCCTCGGCCTGGTACAATCCGACACCGATGGAGAACATGTCCCGGGCATCCAGGCCCGGCCGGTTCATGAGGTCGTCGTAGATGGCCCGGGCCTGTTCCTCCTCACCGGCAGCCACGAGGCTCACGGCCAGGTTCGAGACGGCCATCAGGCTCTCAGGGTCCTCCGCCAGGATCTGCTCGTAGATTTCGGCGGCTTCTGCGTATCGCTCACTCTCGAAGAGGATCTGGGCACGATTGAAGAGGGCGATCTCCCGGTATTCCTCCCACTGTTCGAGGATTTCTTCGTCCATTCCCTCGGTGCGGGGTCCGGTGATCACCTCGATGGACTGCTGGTAGAGGTCAGCGGCCTCGTCCAGGCGCCCCTCTTCCTGGTAGTATTCAGCCAAGTTGAGCATGGCCTCAGGCCGACCCTGGTGAATGGCGTGGGCCCGCTCGAAGTAGGTCCTGGCCCCCTCCCGGTCGCCCTCCTGGACCAGCTCGGCTGCGGTATTGAAGGCCTCGAGCCAAGCCTCTTCCCTCAGGAAATCGGTCTCGATTATGTAGCGTGGGTGGAGTTCCTCGGCCCGGTCGAACATCTCACCGGCTCGCTCGACCTCACCGAGTCCGAGGAGTGCCTCACCGGCCTGGTAGTAGGACTGCGGGTTCTCCGGGTCGGCCTCGATCCCGGCCTCGGCAGCCTCCAGCGCCCGCTCGTAGAAGGCAGCGCGTTCATCCTCGTCGGCGGACATGGCCTGTACGAGGAAGAGGACGGCCTCGTCGGTGTGCTCGTTGTCCCGGGGCTCCGTGCCCTCGGGCAGATCCTGCATCCACTGCGGGAGATCGTCCTCGTCGAAATCCTGGGCCAATGCGCCTTCGGGGGAAGGCCCGTTTCCGGGCGATGCGCATCCTGCGAAGGCAAGCGCCATGATCAACAGGGCCCCGACAGCTCCGTATCGGAAGCTCATCCAGCTCCTCCTGGTGGTGGTCGTCACGAGAATGGCGAAATCGAAGATCCGCACGTTTCCCTGCTTCTCAGAAGAAGATCCGATGGGCAGGCAACTGGCGGGCTCGGTGAAAATAACCCATAAAGCTAAGGAAGATCCGCGACCAACGTCAAATGACGAGCCCGTGGCAAGGCGGATCCCTCCCGTGGAATGCAACCAGAACGACCTCGGTCGTCGCCGGCGTACTGCCCTTCGCAGCTCGCCTCCTCCCTTCTTCGATCAGGCTGCAAGCTCGTCCAACGCCTGGGCCAGCCGCTCCATGGTCCGTCGCGGCCCAACCCCCGCCAGCACCTGTCCCAGATCTGGCCCCTTCCTGGCGCCGGTGAGCGCCAGGCGAACCGGGTGGAAGAGCGCTCGACCCCGTGCCCCGGCGACCTGGCCGGC
>SKVI01000078.1 GCA_007129525.1 Gemmatimonadota bacterium
ACAGCACCATCCCCTGCTGCGCCACGTAGTCAGGATTTCCACGGATCTGCGGAAGCTGGTCGTTGGCGGCGATCCCCGGAGGCACGTTCCAGTACGGGGCCAGGGCCAGGTACGTCATCCGCCCCGAGAAGACCGGGGTCTGGCGGTAGTGCCGGCCCACGATGGCCCGCAGTCGGAAGGTCTCCACTCCATCGTCCACGACGCTCACCGTGAAGCCCGGGATGTTCACCAGGATGTAGCGGTCCCCCAGGTCCCGAGGGAGCCACCGCCAGCGCTCAAGGTTCACCAGGAGCTGTTGGTGCCGCTCGGCGGCCGGAACGTTCAACGCCGCCAGGGTGGAGCGACCGACCCGGGCATCCGTCTCCAGTCCGTGCTGCCGCTGAAAGGCCCGAACCACATCGGCCAGGGCCTCGTCATACAGCTCCGGCTCGTCTCCGTACCGAACGGTTTCACCCAGGTGCGCCGATGCGGCGAGTCGAGCCCTGAGCGCGGCAACCCGGGGATCCCTCACGCCCGGGTCCAGGGTCTCGCCCACCGGCACCGGCTCCCACCCCCCTGCCCGGGCCACCTCCCGGTAGTGGGTCAACGTCTGCTGGAGGACGGCGTAGCGGTCGCCTGCAGGGCGGAGGCCTTCCAAGGCCGCCACCGCCCCGTCTCCGGCCAGCGCCGTCGTGAGGACCTCGGCCATGTCCACGCCGTTCCGGGTAGCGGTCCAGTGGGGCTCGAATGTCACCGGGTCCAGACGCCCGTGCAGCAGGTCGGAGCCGTAGAGGAGGAAGGCATCAGTGAGGAGCATCTCCACGTCTGCCCGGTCCCGGATCGCGTCGGCACCTTCTCCAGCCTCCAATCGGGAGAGAAGAGAGTCCAGGGCCGCCAGGTGGTAATGGGCGGGATCCAGCCCGTCGTTCTCCGCCTGCGGGAGTTCGTCCAGGAGGCTCCGGCCCTGGGCGGTGAGAGCGGTGCCCCGAACCCAGATGGGTTCGAAGGCCCGTTCGGCGTAGACCCCGGAAAGGGCCTCGGGGGCACGGATGGCGCGTCCGGCAGCCCGGAGCGGAGAGCCCGCGTCCGCGGCCTCCACCCGGCTCCGGAGTTCCGGGGCCAATTCCGGAGCGTCATCGTACGCCTCCGGCTCCAAATAGGCGACACCCTCCAGCGGCTCCGTCCAGAAGGCCTCCTCCTGCACGCTCGCGGGGATGTCCTCCGCACCCCGGGCGTGCTCCGGATCGGCGCCGGGGTCCTCCGCCTCACACCCGGGAGCGGCGGCGCCCAGCAGAACGGCCAACCCGAGGACCGCCACGAGCGCACTCCGGGGGCAGCTCCGGGTGAATCGATGGATCATCCCTCACCTCCAGGTCCCTCGTCGGCCACGTCGGGCTCGGCCGCCGGGGCCTCAACCGGTGCCAGGCGGTCCCAGTTCAGGATGGCGTTCCAGGCCAGGGCGAAGCTCCCCCGGGTCTGGTTCCGGTGCAGGGTGCGTATCCCGTAGAGGACCACGCTTCCCTCGCCCAGGGGCACCGTCACCACCGCCGGGTGTCCGCCAAGCCCCTGCGGACCCGCCACCAACCCGCTCATGAAGACCTCGTCGGCCGGGGCGAAGCGCACGACCACGTTGTCGGACAACGACGAAGAGACCGACAGGTAGGGCCCGAAGCGGTCAAAGACCGGAAAGCTCTCCTTGTAGCCCCACACGATGGGATGGGCCGGATCCGCCACTTCGCCCCGGACGATGGACCCGGGGCTGAACAGCCCCGAGGGGGACCTGAGCGAGACGCCCCGGACCATCCCGAACTCCACCGGCAGGGTGGCCGCCGACCCCAGAGCCAGGAGGGTGCCCCCGTCCTCCACGAAGCTCCGGAGGGCCAACAGGCCCTCGTAGCCCATCCCGCCGGTCATGTCGGCCGTTTCGGAGATCCGGCCCAGCGACGGGAAATCCTCGTGGGGTTCCCAGGGAAGCGGTCCGTCGTCGGGGTCCAGCCCCTCGAAGATCTGCCGTGCCCCGGCATTGCGGCCCTGGTCCGGAAAGAGGATCACGTCGAAGCGGTCGCGCAGCTGGGTTCCGGCCAGGCGATCCTCCGGAAGGTACGTGTACGGGACCTCCCGGCTGTCGAGGGCATACCGCACCGAACCGTCGTCCTGGGTGTTTCGCCAGGTGTGAAGAACGGCGATCCGGGGGAGGGTCTGACGGTGGCGCTCCACCCCCTCCACCTCCGCCGTCGACAGGCCGCCCACCAGCACCCCCCACCGCTCGGCCCATGCCTCCATCGCCTCCCGGTCCATGGCCGACGACGGGATCAGCCAGCTCCCCGGCCCCCACGCCTCGGGGGCACCCAGGGGAGTCACCGGCTCCCGGGCAGCGTACACCGGAACCTCGGACCCCAGCGCCCATCGGGCCGCCAGCATCTCGGCCGAGGCCTCGGGTCGTACCGCCCACCAGTCCGGCACCACGCCGCCGGGTACCTCTACTACACCAGACAGGTGTACGGGCCCCGTGACCGCGGTCATGTCCATCTCCAGCACGTCGGGATCGTCCACCGGGTGGACCGTCACGTTGTGGATCAGGGGGAAGGTCCACGCCACATCGTCGTACGGCCGGGGCGCATCAGCCGGAAACCGCTGCACCTCCATGAGGTTGCGAACGAAGTGCCCGTACGGCTGATCTGCCCGGATCACCAGGTCGCCAGGGACCACCGCCACTCCCTCCCCTTCCTCCTGGGCGACCTCGTCGGCCTCCGCAGTCGGATCCGTCTCATCGGCCTCGACGGCGTCCACGAAGCGCCGGCGCTCAGTGGCTCGGTGCACCTCCACCCCGTGGGTCATGAGCAGGTTCGCCATGTGCGACACGTCGGCCCGGCGAAGCTGGCCCACGGGGAGGACCCAGGCGTGGGGCGCCTCGGTCCGGCCCCGCTCCACCGCGTTGTGGTTCTTCTGCCAGTAGTTGCGGAGCACCTCGTCACGGTTGCGGGCCACCAGGTGCAGCGAGTGGAGCACCCCGCTCTGGGCGTAGTTCAGGTTGTTGCGCAGCGACCAGGTCACCT
>SKVI01000021.1 GCA_007129525.1 Gemmatimonadota bacterium
AGCTCCGGTATTCCGTGTCGAAGGCATTCTGGATATTCAGCTGTACCGACGCACCCGGGAGCTGCGGGAGCCGGTAGCCCGCCGTGAGGTCGACCAGGAAGTGGCTGTCCACGCAGGGCTCCGAGACGGGACCCGGATCGGTCTCAATGCATTGGTTGGCCGTGTAGACTGCCGAGAGCACTGGAAACTCGTTGTTGTAGCGGGTCCGGACCTGGGCATTCCACCCTCGGCGCTCGTCACGGTAGCCGATGGCGGCAGCCAGCTTGGTAGTGGGCGCGTTCAGGGCGATCTGCTGTCCATCATCAGTGGTGAAGTGATCCCGGTCCACCCACGAGCCGGAGAGGTCGAGCCGCCAGCGGTCGTCCAGGAGAACCTGCGCCGAAAGGTCGGCTCCCCAAAGGTCCACTTGACCCACGTTCCGGTAGGTGACCAGAAAGTCGGAGCGGCCTTGCGGCGGTCTCGCATCACCGGTCAGGGTGCTCACCTCATCTGAGGAAAGCACGCCCAGGGGAAGCTCGGCCATACCTCGGAGGATCCCATCGGCGGCGGCCACGGCCTCCTCCTGCGATAGTTCTCGACCCATGAAATGCTGCACCAGGGCCGAGCCCGCGTGGGCGCTCAGACTGTGAGCCTCGAGAAAGAGCAGCGGGGTGGCGACCTGCAGAGGGGTCACGAAATTTTCGCGTCGGGAGTACCACAGGTCGGCGGCGAGGAGCACTCGGTCACCCAGAAGCCCCGAATACCCCAGCTCCCAGGTGGTGGTGTTGGATTCCTCCAGGGGCGGGATGTCGAAGGACACATCGTCGGTGAGCGGGGGCGGTGGCTGGTCCGTCGGAGGTGGGTTGAGCACGTCCAGGTAAGCGGTACCCACCTCGCCCCCGGTGGGTGTGAGTTGTGCCATGAAGCCGGCCGTTTCACTGTCGATGGCTCCCTGCTGCTGCAGTACTCCCACCGCCGCCTGCCACATGAAGGCGGGATCCACCGGCATCAACTGGTCGCGCCCCTGGGGGTTGAAGGGCGACCGCATCCCCGTGAGCGAGCCGTCGGCGGTACGGAAGGTGAAGCCCCGGCCCGCCGAACCCTGCGCCCGGAGTCCGTAGCCCAGCGCGGCCAGGTCGTCGTTCGAGATGGGCCCGGCGTTGATGTCCAGGAACAGGTTCACCGAGCTCGGCGTGGAGAAGGCCCGGTTGAAGGTGGCCCGAAAGGCCTGCTCCTCCGCCAGGGTGTAGACCAGTGCGGCCCGGGGCGAGAAGACGGGATCGGGGAGCTCCGAATGCCAGTCCACCCGTCCGGCCGCCACGAAGTTCAAGCGGTCGGTCAGGGCCGTCTCCGACTGAAGGTACAGCCCGAACTCATCGTACTGATCCTCGTCTTCGAAGCGCCCGTGCACGGTCCCATGGGTCTCCGGCATGGTCCGAAAGTAGTCCAGGCCGTAGGTGAAGTCCTGCCGGTCCCCCAGAGCGGTGCCATGCTGGAGCTGCGAGACGAAGAGCCGGGACTCGTCCACGATAGGCTCACCGTCCCGGAGGGTGAAGGTCTGCCCCGAGTTGCTGGTGTTCATGTACGCCTGGGCGAAGAGTCGGTCCCGGTTGAAGCGGACCTGGGCGTAGGAGCTGGCCCAGTCGTCCGCCTGGGCGGCGCCCACGCCGGTGAGTTCGATACTCTTGAGTGAGACGGTCCGCCCCAACTGGAAGATGGCGGAGGTCTGTTCGTCGAGCCGCCAGTCGAGTCGGGCCTCTCCGGACCACCGTTCGATGTCGAAATCCCGAAGTCCGATCCGGGTGTCCTCGTCTCCACCCATGATCGCTTCCTCGCGCTCCGCCGCCTCTACGGGGTCGATGTACTCCCACTCGTCGCCCCTCATGTACTGACCCGACACCTTGAGGCCCACACCCTCGGTGAGGAGGTGCGCGGTGCGGAAGGTGCCCTGGAAGAGGCTTCGCTCTCCCCCGGCCAGGGAGACGGTGGTCCCCTGGTCTCGGAGGGGGGACCGGGTAATGAGGTGCAGCACGCCGTGGGCCGTGTTGGGTCCATAGAGGGCCGAGCCGGGGCCCAGTACCACCTCCATGCGTTCGATGTCCTCGTCGGTGCTGGGAATCAGGTGCATCAGGTTGACCCGGAGCGACGGCACCCGGGCGATCCGGTTGTCGGTGAGCATGTGGAGAGCCCCGGAGAAGATGTTGTTGAAGCCCCGGGCCACCACGTTGCCGGATTGCATTCCATGGCTGGCGATGTCCACGCCGCGCACACCCCGAAGGTGCTCCATGGGCGTGGCCGAGGGCCGCTCGCGAATGGCGGCCTCCCCGATGACCGACACCGAGGCCGGGGCCTCCACCGCCTTCTGCTCCACCCCGCGTCCCACGGTGGCCACGATGGGATTCAGGATAATGGCCCGGGACCTGAGCGAGACGTCCACCACCTGCCGGCCGCCGGCGGCCACCTGGATGCCGTCGATGCGCCGGGTCTCGAACCCGATGATGGAGGCCACCACCGCATAGGTCCCCGGGGGCACGTCAAAGCTGAACTGCCCCTGGGGATTGGTGACGGCCTGTGCGGTGCGTGGGCCCTGGAGCTCCACCACGACGCTGGCCAGCGGGTTCCCGGTCTCGGCGTTGGTCACCTGACCGGTGATTACGGCCTGGTCCTGCGCCAGGCCGGACAGGGGGATCACCGCCAATACGATGACGGTGAGGGCGAGGGGGACGAGACATCGAAGCGGTCGGACCATCAGGATCTCTCCCGGCGCATGAGGACAAGGCAGACTTCGGCGCACTGGCTGCAGGGCACGTGGAGCCTCGTCCCCTCCGGTGCGCACGACGACTGGCCGCAAAATACCCGAAGGTCGGATGGCCGCGCAACGGAATTCGTGTTGGCGTCGGGGGTGGGGGCGTGGGATCTTCAGGCTGGCGATGGCTGTACCTCCCCTGATTCCGGCCGGGAGACCCCCGTCTTCCGGCTACTGCCCCTGCACCCACTCACGGAGCTCCCATATGAAGCGAGCCGCTGCTCCCGACCGGCCTCTGGATCCTCCTCG
>SKVI01000398.1 GCA_007129525.1 Gemmatimonadota bacterium
AAGGGGAATCGAATGGGCACGGCGGGAACGGGGGCTTCAGGTGGATGACGACCCGGGCTCACGTGTCCCGGAGAGCTCCTGTACCAGAGTGTAGGCCCGGTTCCGGGGCACTCCCAGGCGGCGGGCCACCTCGCGGGCGGTGCGACTCGGCGATCGTCCCTCGGCCAGGAGGGCCGTGGCCAGCGCCTCCACCGCGGCGGCGTCCACCTCCCTGGAGACCGCCTCGACGGCAGCGGGCTCGACCACGACGGTCACTTCTCCTCTGGGTGGATGCTCCTCGTAATAGGCGGCGAGGTCGCCCAGGGTTCCCCGCCGCACCTCTTCGTGGAGCTTGGTGAGCTCCCGGGCCACGGCGGCCATCCGCTCCGGTCCCGTCCGCTGGGCCAGCTCCTCCAGCAGTCGAGCCGTCCGCTCCGGCGACTCGAAGAGGACCACCGTCTCGCCGGCGGTCGCCACCCGCTCCACCAGCTCATCCCGCTCCCGCCCCTTCCGGGGAGGAAACCCCAGGAAGGTGAAGGGCGAGACCGGAAACCCGGCCACCACCAGCGCCGTGGTCACCGCCGAGGGGCCCGGGACGGGAACCACCGCACGGCCCGCCTCCAGCGCCCGGGCCACCAGGCGCTCTCCCGGGTCCGACACCAGGGGGGTGCCGGCGTCGGAGACGAGGGCCAGGTCCTGCCCCCCGGCCAGGCGCTCCAGGCACTCGCCGATGCGAGCCTCCTCGTTGTGCTCGTGCAGCGAACGAACCGGCGTGTTCAGCTCCAGGTGCCGGAGGAGGATGGCCGTCCGGCGCGTGTCTTCCGCCAGAATGCCGTCCACCTCTTCCAGGATCCGGGCCGCCCTGAAGGTAAGATCCTCCAGGTTCCCGATAGGGGTGCTCACGATGTAGAGGGTGCCGCCGGCCATGGGTCGGTGTGGGACGGGGGAGCGTGAACGGCCCACCCCACCCCGCCAGGGATCGAATGGGCCGTCGGGTCCCGTTTCAGGACACCTTCAACTTCAGAGGTGCTCCTGGATCTTCTTTTCCAGGTGGGCCTTCGGAACCGCGCCCACCACCGTGTCCACGTGGGCGCCGTCCTTGAAGAAGAGGATGGACGGAATGGACCGGATCCCGAACCGGCTCGCCGTCCGGGGGTTCTCGTCCACGTCCACCTTCCCCACCTTCACGCCCTTGTCGGCGTAATCGCCGGCCAACTCCTCCACCACCGGCCCCACGATGCGACAGGGACCACACCACTCGGCCCAGAAGTCGACCAGGGACAGGCCCTCGGAGTCCTCGATGGTCTCGGTGAAGGTGTCGTCGGTCACGGTCACCACCTGCTTCGTCTCAGCCATTCCACTACTCCTGTTTCAGTTCCCGGACGGCCGCTCGGGTGAACGTCCCGGGACTTTCGATTATGATCCGTGTCGGATCCGGGATCGCGGTCCCGGACGACACCGTCGACTGCTTCGTCTACACATGAGGCCCCATGCCGCCCTACCCGCTGGATCACGTCGCCATCGCCACGCCCTCCATTCGGGAGGCAGCTTCGATGTACGAACTCCTCACCGGGCACACTTGTTCCCCTGTGGAGGAGATACCCGCTCAGGGCGTGAATGTGGCCTTCGTGGGTCCGCTCGAGCTCCTGGAGCCCCGGGGACCGGAAACCGGGGTGGCTCGCTTTCTGGAGAAGCGGGGGCAGGGCCTCCACCACCTGGCCTTCCGGGTTCCGGACATCGCACGGGCACTGGCCGAGCTGGAGGCTCAGGGCATGGAGCCCATCGACCGGGAGGCCCGCCCCGGCGCCCGGGGGCACCAGGTGGCCTTCCTCCACCCCCGAAGCACCGGGGGCGTCCTCTGGGAGCTGGTCAGGGACCGCTCGTGATCCGCTCGAGCCCGATCTCTTCCACGAGCCACCGACCGCCCGAGGCCTGAACCACCACGAAGGGGACGTTGGCGAACTCCCGCTGTCCCTGTTTCAGGTCCACACCCACCCGAGTGGTGGGATGGGTCCGGCCCGCCACCCGGTCCTCGGAGCGCATCCGGAATTCATCGTGGCGGAGGATGTAGGCCACCGTGTCCATCCAGACCTCGATGTCCTGCCACGACATGCAGCGCTCCGACAGCCCGATCCACGAGCCCATCCGGCGAAACGCGCACCCCACGCTGGATCCGGTCCGGTCGGCGATGGGGCCGTCGGCTGTCCCGAAGATCCGGGCCATGGCCTCCAGGTCCCGGCCATTGGCGGCCTGAAGGAAGCGCTCCACCGAGAGCTGCGGCTCGGGCCCGGCCATCTGGCTCGACGGTGCACCGGACGAGGCGCAACCGACCAGGAGAGCCAGCAGGGCGGCGAGAACGGTGACCTTCGCTGAGGAGGAACGGATCATGGGCGGCTTCCGGGACGGTGATGCGAACGAGAGGTTGCTCCCAAGATGCGCCCTTCACCCGCCGAACGGTAGCCCCCCCGGAGACGTCCGCCGTCGCGTGCCCGGGATCGTGCTTCTCCCGGCGCGGCTCCCGGCCCGGCGGTCGGCCTAGGCAGCCGGGAGCCAGACACGTACCGTCGTCCCCTCTCCCGGGCCACTTCGAATCTGCATGGTCCCGCCGTTCTGAGTCACGATCCCGTATACCACCGACAGGCCGAGCCCCCGCTCCATGCACTCCGAACGGGAGCTGAAGAAGGGCTCGAAGGCACGGGACAGGGTGGCCTGGTCCATCCCCGAACCGGTGTCCCGGAGCTCGATCCGTATCCAGCTCCCGTCCTCGTCCGCGTTCATCGCCTCGGTAGACACCTCATCGGGAGACACGTGGTGGACGGAGAGCTGGATCGTTCCCGTCTCGACCACCGCCTCCCGGGCATTCAGGAGAAGAAGGAAGAGCACCTCCTCCATCTGCTCGGGGTCGGCCAACACCCGGCAGGGTCGGGAGCAGAGGTCGGTACAGAAAACCACGTCGCCGCCCACGAAACGGCCCAGGTCCAGCTCATTCACCAGCTCCCGAAGGTCCAGGATCCGGGGGCTCCTCCAGGCCCGGCCGCTGATGG
>SKVI01000164.1 GCA_007129525.1 Gemmatimonadota bacterium
CCGTCGTCTCGGGTTGCGTCGAAAAGCGAACCCGACAGCCGGGACCGCTCCATGGCAGAACCGGACCACACTTCCTGCAGACAGAGCAGAGGGGGTGCCGAGGGAGATGTGATGCAGGGGGCTACCTGAGGGAGCGGCGGTTGTGTTACTTCGGACCAGACTTCGACCTGACGTGAGCTTGGTGGGGCTGGGGGTTCGTCCCTGGTGGGTGGTCCGAGCTCTCGCCTCGCCGCCCTTCGTTCACTTCCTCTCTCCCACTCCGGTGCCTGGGCGACATCCATGGCAGACCGACCCAGGCCTTGCGAGGTCTTTGGGGTTGGTCCATTCTTAACGCGGCTCTCAATGAGGGAGCCTCTACTGATTCTGATTTTTTTTCTTGCCGTCAGGCGGAAGCGATATGGCCTACATCATTACCGAGCCTTGCATCGGCACCAAGGACGCCTCGTGTGTCGAGGTGTGTCCGGTCGACTGCATCTACGAGGCGGACGAGCAGTACTTCATCCATCCGGACGAGTGTATCGATTGCGGCGCGTGCGAGCCCGAGTGCCCCGTGCAGGCCATCTTCCCCGACACTGACGTTCCGCCCGAGTGGACGAGTTATATCGAAAAGAACCGGGAATACTTCGAGTGAGATCCGGTGAGGTGGGAAGGGTGTTTTCGGCGAGAGCTGCGGGTCGGAGCTGCTGAAACTTCGTCCCCTGGGCGAGACCTCGCCACCGGGACAATCTGAAACCGCGCCGAATCAGGTTGGACGTCCAGCTGGCCGTTCAGCTTCTTGGATCAAGAGTTGTAGGCGCCTCCGCGGGCTCTCATCGCTGCGGGGTTACTGCGGGATCGCTGGTCACCACCCGAACTCTAGACTTCCCCGTACGGGCCGTTCGCCTCAGATCTCCCGGCCGAAGTGTCTCCTGAGAAGTCCGAGGCCTGCCGTGAGCGGTGTCAAAGCGGACCGGAGCGGGGGTCAGATCGACCGTAAGCAGTGTGGGGCCGACCGTGTGAACCGACGAGAGCGTGGGCTCAAAAGCCCCGGTCCCTCAATCGCTCGAGGAGAGACTCGTGGTCTTGCGGGGGGGCCTGGGGATCGACGGTTCGGCGCGAGCCCAGACTCACGGTCGAGGGAAGTTCGTCCAGTCGAGCCGCCGCTCCCGCCGCTCGGGGGCTGCGGGACCGGACCAGCCTGACCACTACCGCGCTGGCAGCAAGCAACGCCGCGCTCACCAGGGGAACCGAAATGCTCAGTCGCATCGAAATTGGATGGAGAGGAGGAACGCGGGGGCGACGGTACCCAGGTTATGCAGGATCCGTACCGAAGCCATCCGGGGAGGCAACTCCCGGAAAAGCCCTTAACAGAGGCGATTCGGTCGCCGATCCTTTCTTGCAAGCCTCGGTTTTTCCCGACAAATGCAAGGGAATCTGCCGGTGAGCGGTGGCATGCCGGTGAGCGGTGCCCCGCCGGATCCGCGAAAGGCGGGCCGCACTGGTGACCCCGTGGAGCTCACGCGTGCGCTGGTAGCCGTGCCGTCCGTGAATCCCCAGCTGTCGCCGGCGGGGACGGGAGAGGCCGAGGCCGTAGCGCTCTGCGCCGAATGGCTGACCGGCTGGGGGTTCGACGTGGAGGTGGTGGAGACCGAACCGGGGCGGCCGTCCCTGGTGGCTCGACTCGGCCAGGGCGCTCCCAGGACTCTCCTGAACGGTCACCTGGACACCGTGGGGGTCGAGGGAATGGAGATCGATCCATTCGACCCCGTGGTAGGGGACGGCCGGATCCTGGGCCGTGGCAGCTGCGACATGAAATCGGGCGTTGCAGCCATCCTGGCCGTGGCGCGGAAGCTTGCGAAGAAGCCGGAGAGCTTCCCAGGCACCCTCGTCATCGCTCTGACCAGCGACGAGGAGCACGCGTCCATCGGATTGGTGGACCTGCTGGAGCGAGGGCTCGTTGCCGACCGAGCCGTGGTGACCGAGCCCACCTCCCTGGCTCTCTGCCCCGCCAATCGCGGATTTGTGTGGACACACCTCCGGTTCCGCGGGCGAGCAGCCCACGGGTCCCGTCCAGACC
Source organism: Gemmatimonadota bacterium (assembly GCA_007129525.1). Lineage (GTDB taxonomy): Bacteria > Gemmatimonadota > Gemmatimonadetes > Longimicrobiales > Gaopeijiaceae > PWLA01. The sequence goes on from SKVI01000164.1 coordinate 2,057, forward strand.
TGGGGCGAGACGCCATCCGGAGTGCCGGATACGTCCTGGCGGCCCTGGATGGCTATGAGGCCGAGGTCAATGAACACCCGGCGCATCCCCTCCTGGGTCGCGAGTCGGTACACGCCGGCACGATAAGCGGAGGGAGCACCCCCTCCATCTACCCGGCCCGGTGCGAGCTCGTGCTGGAGAGTCGCACACTGCCGGGGCAGGGCCCGGATCACGTTGTGTCCGTCGTGCGCAGGACTCTGGAGCGGGCCGCTCAGCGGGATGCGCACCAGGAGGTGACCCTGGAGGAGGGTCTCTCTCGCCCGGGCGCGGAAATCCCGTCGGACCACCCCCTGGTGCGGGACCTCATGCAGGCCTGTCGAGCCGAAGGTCTGGAGCCGCGGCTCAAGGGGATGTCCGCCTGGGTGGAGTCGGCCTTTCTCATCGAGGCCGGGATTCCGGCGCTCTGCTTTGGTCCGGGGGCCATCGAGGACGCTCATACCTCCACGGAGTCCGTCTCTATCGAGGAGATCCAGCAGGCCACCCGGGTGCTGGAGCGATGGGTGTGCTCGCCGCCGTCGAGGGGGGACGATCCCGCCTCGGCACCGAGGAGTCGTGATGGCTGAACGGCCAGGTGGCTCGGCTTCCCGTCACCCGGCGGAGGCCGCCGAGTGGATCCTCACCGGAGCCCGTATCTGGACGGGAGCCCCGGCCCCGGCTCTTCCGTTCCCGTCTCCGGCCCCATCTCGATCCCCGTCCCCTCCGGCCCCGGTCCCCTCCCCGCTCTCCGCCCCGGCACGTCGGAACCGCACCGAGTGGAGAGCGAAAGGTGGGAGGCGGGAGGGGGCTCCGGTGTCCGCAACGGCCGCGCAGCCGTCGCCGCCCCTGCCGGACACCCTGGCGATCCGCAACGGGCGCATCATGGCCGTGGGAGACGCCGCGGACCTGGAGGGACTCCGGGGGCCCCGCACGGCGGTTCTCAAC
>SKVI01000100.1 GCA_007129525.1 Gemmatimonadota bacterium
ACCGAGGGCTCGATGGTGTCGAGGTCCAGGGCCAGCTTCACGGTGTAGTCGGGGTCGGGCGAGTCGGCGGTGTGGAAGAGCCCCATTTCCCGGGAGACGGCCTCCACCCGCTGGACCACCTCCGGGTCGCGGCCCGTGCCCTCGAGGTAACGGAGCGCCTCGTTGTCCACAGGGAAGAAGCCCACGGTGGCGCCGTACTCGGGCGACATGTTGGCGATGGTGGCCCTGTCCGGCAGCGAGAGCGTCTCCAGCCCGGGGCCGTAGAACTCCACGAAGCGGCCCACCACCCCGTGGTTCCGGAGGAGCTCGGTGACGTGGAGCACCAGGTCGGTGGCGGTGGCACCCTCCGGCAGCGAGCCGCTGATCTTCACCCCCACCACCTCGGGCATGAGCATGTAGTAGGGCTGGCCCAGCAGGACGGCCTCGGCCTCGATGCCGCCCACGCCCCAGCCCACCACGCCCAGGCCGTTGATCATGGTGGTGTGGCTGTCTGTACCCACCAGGGTGTCGGGATAGGCCAGCTCCACGCCGCCTTCGCTGCGGCGGTGGATGACCGAGGCCAGGTACTCCAGGTTCACCTGGTGCACGATTCCGGTGCCCGGGGGCACGACGCTGAAGTCCTCAAACGCGTGCTGACCCCAGCGCAGGAGCTGGTAGCGCTCCCGGTTCCGCTCCATCTCCCGCTCGACGTTCAGGCGATACGCCTCCTGGGTACCGAAGAAGTCCACCTGCACCGAGTGGTCGATGACCAGGTCGGCCGGGACCCGGGGGTTGATGCGCCGGGGGTCGCCGCCCATCTCGTGGAGCCCCTCCCGCATGGACGCCAGGTCCACCACGGCGGGCACGCCGGTGAAGTCCTGGAGGACCACCCGGCTGGGCAGGAAGGGGATGTTGGCGCCGGCGTTGGTGGGACTCCACTCGGCCACCGCCCGGACGTCGTCCTCGGTGACGTATCCTTCGCCGGCGTTCCGGAGGACGTTCTCCAGGAGGATCCGGATGGAGAAGGGGAGGCGGTCGATGGAGGTGATGCCCTCCTCCTCGAGTCGGCCGAGCCGGTAGAGCGAGGTGGGACCTTCGGTGAGGTCCAGCGAGGTGAGGGCGCCGAATGGATCTTTGCGCGAGTGGGCCACGGTGTGAGTTCCCTCCTGCGGGATGTCGATTATGTGGTTTGTCGTCGTTTGGTTCGGTTTCGGCCCGGGCCGTGGAGCAGCCGCCGGCCGGGACCGGCGGGATCCGGCTCGAAGGCCGTGCCGTCGGCGGGCTCCCCGGGGCGTCTCCCGCGGTGGGTCGCACCGGGGGACGCGGCCGAAGAGCCGGACAGCCTCTTAACGTATGAAAATCGCCGGTGGCATGACAGGGAGCGCGACAGGGCGAAGGGGGTGCGCCGGCCGATTGCGGATCCCACGCCGCCACCCGGGGGTTTGAAGGGCGGGCGCGTCTTCCCCCAGAATCCTTTTCCCCCGTCAACCTCGCACCCCCATGCCCTGCGCTACCGTTCATATGGCCGTGGCCGCCCGGGTTCTCCGGCAGTGGAAGGCCAGTCCCGGGCGTGCGCCGATTCCGGTGGAGCGGCCGGCGGTGCGCGATGCCTTCCTGCACGGCGCTCTGGCTCCGGACATGGGGTTCGTTCCGGGCAACCGGCGGCTTGTTTCGGAGGCGGCCCACTATCTTCTGCCCGGTGACCTGACCCGGGCGCTCCTGGCCGCCGCAGGGTCGGACGAGGAGGAGGCCTTCGCCTGGGGGTGGGCCTCCCACCTGCTGGCCGACGTGGAGATCCACCCCGTGGTGGGACGGGCCGTGGGCGAGCGGCTCTACGGTGACCGCGGTCGGCGCATGGACGCCCTGGCCGACGTGGCCACCCATGTGAGCCTGGAAGTGGGGCTTGATATCGCCGTGCTGCGCCGGGAGGGGGCCGAGCTGCCTGCGCCCCCCGCACGGCCCTTCTTCCCCCACCACGGCCGGATCCGATTCTTGACCCGGGCGCTGGAGGAGACGTACGGCGTGCGCTGGGACGGCCACCTGCTGGCGAAGCACCACGTGCAGGCGGTGCGGCTCACCCGATGGTGGCCGCGGGCCCTTCGCCTTCTGCCCCTGAGTCCGCCTGGAGGGACGGAGGAGGGTCCGGGGGGAGTGGTGGCGGGACCGGGGGAATTGGCGGACGGCCCAGGGGTGGTGGTGACGGGGCCGGGAGAACTGGCGGACGGTCCGAGAGGATTTGCGGAGGACGATGCGGACGGACGTGCCGCCGTCGGGTCCAGCCCCCTGGCTCGTGTCTGGCTCGGGACGGTGAGGCGTGTGAGCGGTCAAGGGACGCCCCTGTCGGGGTTCCTGGCGCCCGAGGCCCCCCGGAGGTGGTTCATGGAGGAGGTGCTGGACCGGTTCGACGGGTTCCCGGCCCGCTTCCAGCGTTGGGTGGATGCCGGTCTGGACGGGGTGGGCAACCCCAACATGGAGACCGGAGAGGCCTCGGGGGTGGGCCGGGGACATCCAGCCACCGACCTGGCGGCCCGGAAGCTGGCCGCCGCCCGGGCAGGGGCGGGACCCGTGGGCGGTTGACGGGGACGGGGCCGCCAATGAAATATGGCGGACGAGCCTTGGCCGACACCCGTTCCTCCATCCTCATGAGAAGCCCATGCGCGTGATGACACCAGCGGTGGTTCTGTACCTTGCGGCGGCGGCTCTGCAGCTTGCGGGAGCCGGGTCACTGGCCGCCCAGTTCACCCCGACGCAGGCGCTCCTGGCCGAGTTCGACGCGGAGGTCGCCCGAGAGGTGGCGGAGGACGGGGCCGGGGCGGTCTCGGTGGCGGTGTTCCGGGGCGGCGAGGTTCTGTGGGAGAAGGGCTGGGGATGGGCCGACATCGAGAGAGGCGTGCCGGCCGACGCGGCCACCATCGGGCGCACCGGATCCATCTCCAAGACCTTCACCGCCGTGCTCTTGATGCAGTTGGTCGACCGAGGGCTCGTGGATCTGGACGAGCCGGTGGCCAACCACCTCCCCGAGGTGGACGGGCTGGC
>SKVI01000173.1 GCA_007129525.1 Gemmatimonadota bacterium
GCGGATCCGTATCGTGTCCGGCACCTGGACGTACATCGGTTGAGCCGTTTCCCTCTGCAACACCTTGGAGCACATTCATGCCCAGACCACTCGATCGCCGCGACTTCGTCAAGACCACCGCTGCCGCGAGCCTGGGGCTCGCCCTGCCCCGTGCGGCGCACGCCCGTGCTCCTGCGGTGATCACCCGCTCGGCCCGTCCGGTGGTGATCTCGTCGGGCAACGGATACCGATACCGGCACGACGGCGAGCTCACCTGCGTGGAGACGGTCTTCCAGAAGATGACTGAAGGCACCGACATCCTGGACGCGGTCCTGGCCGGGGTGGAGATCAACGAGCTGGATCCGGGCGACTCCAGCGTCGGCTACGGAGGACTGCCAAACGGGGACGGAGTGGTCCAACTTGACGCTTCTGCCATGCACGGGCCCATGAAGCGAGCAGGATCGGTAGCCTGCCTCGAGGGGGTGCGCACCCCGTCCCAGGTGGCTCGAGCCGTTATGCACGAGACCGATCATCACCTCCTGGTGGGCCCCGACGCCCAGCGCTTCGCCCGGAACATGGGGTTTGAGATCGAAGACGACCTGAACAGCGACCACTCGCGGCGCCGGTGGCTCGAGTGGAGACGGCGCATCGACCCCTCCCGCTGGCCCGGCGAGGACGACCCGGACCGGATCGGGTACCTGAGCGGAATGGAGATGGTGGCCGACGGACTCATCGATCCCGAGCACTACTGGGGCACCATCAACTGCAACGCGGTAAACCCGGACGGAGAGCTGGCGGGCTGCACCACCACGAGCGGTCTGGCCTGGAAGATCCCGGGCCGGGTCGGGGACTCGCCCATCCTGGGAGCGGGCCTGTACGTGGACGGTGAGGTGGGGGCCGCAGGTTCCACCGGCCGCGGCGAGGCCAACCTCTTCAACCTCACCTCGTTCCTGGTCGTGGAGAACCTCCGGCGGGGCATGAGCCCCACGGACGCCGGCATGGAGGGGCTCCGGCGGATCCGCGACAACACCATCGAGCCCCGGCTCCTGAACGACGACGGTGAGCCCAACTTCAACGTCCGCTTCTACGTGGTGAACGCCGCCGGCGACTACGCCGGGGTCACCCTCCGGGGCAGCGGACAGTACGCCATCTGCACTGAGAACGGGCCCGAGTTCATGGACTTCGAGGCGCTCCTCTGAACGCGCCCGCCGGGGGGCTGGGCCTCTCCGGCCCGTCCCGCACTCGCACGGATCTGGAGGTCTGGACTACACGGTGGGAAGGAGTTTCCGGATCAAACAGCGCTCCACCCCGCAACGCGACCTGATTCGTGACGTGAGGTGTGAGGCGTAACAAGTTCATTCACAAGGACTTACTGTCATACACAACAGCCTCCTCCTGCGCTCGGCATGCTTCGTGCCACTTAAAGGAAGTGCAGCGCGAAGTGCACGACTTCACGATCAATCGCAGGAGGCAGATATGCTTGGTTGGGCTCTCACCTTTCTGATCCTGGCGCTCATCGCCGGGTTCTTCGGGTTCTCGGGAATCGCAGGTGCGTCGGCGGGGATCGCCCAGATCCTCTTCGTCATCTTCCTGGTTCTGCTCGTCATCTCGTTCCTGGCCCGGGCCGTCCGGGGCCAGCCGCCCGTCTGACTCGAGGCCGTCCTACCAGCGTGCGCGGGCTCCCCGGGCGTCGATGTGTATGAAGGGGCCCCGCACCGCGTTGGCCCGGTAGAATCCCAGGCCGCCGGGGCGCACGTGGGGCTCGTCCCGGACCTCCACCCGCTCCGCGATACGGTAGAGGATGCGGGCATCGGCCTCCCCGCCGCGCCCGTCGCCGGTAAGGTCGTCCATCCGGCCGTCGCCGGTCTCGTCGATGAAGACGTCGGCGGCGTCGCCCCACAGGTGCCGGCTGCCCTCGGTGCGGTTGCCGATGGACCGGTTGTAGTGGGGTGTGCGGAAGGCCGACATGACGTGGAGCGTCTCGGCCTCGATCCCTTCCACCCGCACCTCCTCCAGCACCGCCTGGAGCTTGAGCACCAGGGGCTCGGAGAGGGCCAGGTAGCGGGGATCGCCAGGCTGGTGCGGCAGAAACTGCCGGAGCCTGAATCCGGGCGCCACCAGGAGGTCCAGCACCTCATCGTTGGCCTCGATGAAGCCACCGGGGGGGTCGTCGCCATTGGGCGGACGGTAGTCGCCGATACGGAAGCCGTTCATGGCGCCGGCCGATACGTCCTCGAAGGGGTGCGTCACCAGGACGTTCAGGGCAATGGCGTCACCGCTGGCAGCCGATTCGACCCGCAGCGGAACGGGTCCGGGCTCGAGCGGTGCCTGCCAGCTCCAGCCGCCGCCCGGCGACGGGGGCACCACGCCATCAGGGGTCCGGAGCCGGAAGTTCTCCACCGGACGATCCCCCTCGTGGGGCGGCGCTACCGCGTCCACCTCGATGAAGATGCGCTCCCCGGGGATGGCCACCAGGGCCAGCACCCGGTAGGGCACCAGCAGATCCTGATTCACCCGGATGCGAAACGACGCCCGGATCCGCTGGCTGTACGGGTGAGGACGGGGCTCCAGCGCCGCCGACGCCGGAAGCGCCGGCAGCTCTCGGGCCAGCTCAAGGGGAAGGTGGGCGAAAGGATCCGGAGGCGGAGTCGGCGCTTCGTGACTCGAAGTCGGCGCTTCGTAACTCGGAGTCGGCGCTTCGTGACTCGAAGCCGTGGGCGTCAGACCCGCCAGGAAGACGACGGGGACCAGGAGCAAGGCGCCCCCTCCGAACTTGTATATGCCGTGTCGTGCCACGTGCGCAGTGTCCTCCCGGCCCGTCCAGGGCCCTCTGGTTTCAGGTGTGCAGCTGGGGCCTCTACAACCCCTGGGGCGGAGGCCGCTCCAGCAGCTCCCGAACCCGACCATCTCTCCCGTACAGGTCGTCCCGGAAGTGAACCTCCCCGTCAGCCTCGACCCACGCCGTCCAGTACTGGAGGTGGACCATGTAGGGCTCGGGAAGGGTCACCGCCTGCTCGCGAC
>SKVI01000193.1 GCA_007129525.1 Gemmatimonadota bacterium
CTGCAGGAGCTGCCCCGACCCCAGGTACCGGCAGCCATCCTGGCGGCGGGCTGGACCGTGTTGGACAGGGCGGGGCTCGCTCCGACGCTGGCGGCCTGCAGCCGTTGCGGGGGGGACGTGAACCAGCTGGAAGGGCTCTTTCGCTTCAGCACGGCTGAGGGCGGGCTACTCTGCGGGGGCTGTGGTGAGGAGGGCAGGGGACCCCGCCTGGGCCCCGGGGCCCGTCGTGATCTGGGGGAGCTGGCGACCGGGGGAATTCCGGCCGAGCTCAGGGCCGCCGACGCGCACCTGCGAATATTGGAGGCCTTCGCCCTTCACCACCTGGCTCCCCGGAGGCCCTTCCACGCGGTGGAGCTGCTGCATCCCCTCATGTCCGACTCGGAGGGTGGGTCTGCGAAGGGCCCGTAGCATTGTGAAGCGGAAGGGAGGTCTGGCCGCGCCCGGGGGGTGCTCTACTTGACCGGCAGGGCATCAGGGCGTATATAGTTCAATAACGTAATTTGCCGAAAACCACCGATCCTCAGGGGGGCTAGCGCTCTTCCGTTACTGCACAGACCCTGTGCGGAGGACTGAATGGGACGCATTCCGTGCGTCTTTTTCGTCCTCCTCTCCATCCTCCTGTTCCCGGGCGTGGCTGTGGCTCAGGCGCAGGGCGGACTCGGGTCCGAGGGGGACCCGACCAAAGGCTTCGAGATTGAGCAGAACTACCCGAACCCGTTCAATCCCGACACGCGCATCCCATTCGTCTTGCATGACGAGGTGTTCGTAGAGGGTCGCCCGGCGACGGTGACGATGCGCATCTACAACGTTCTGCTTCAGTACGTGGCCTCACCGACGGCGGTGAACCACCAGGAGGGAGAGGGGACGCGCGTCATTGACCTGGAATACCCGTTTCCGGGTCGCTACGAGGTGCACTGGGACGGCCGTGACCGTTCCGGGTCACCCGTGGCTTCAGGCGTGTATATCCTCGAGGTGACGGTGAACGGTCGCTCCCAGACCCTGAAGATGTTCGTGAGCCGGTAGGCCTCCCACTCCATCCATCGGCCGTACGCCGGCGGGCTTCCACCCGCCGAATCTCCCCGTCAGGACACCACGTAGATGAAGCTGCCGCAGTTCTCGCAGCTCTGCAACTCCTGGTGCACGTCCTGATCGCCCACCGTGGCCGTGGCAATGGAGACGAAGCAGCCGTAGCAGACCCCGTTGATCACCGGCACCACCACCCGGTCCCGTTGGGGTTTGATGAGCTCGTAGCGAGCACGGACCTGGGGGTCCAGACGCTCCTCCAGCTCGGAGACTTTTTCCGCGAGCTGCGCTCGGGCCTCGGCGGGATCCATGTGGAAGTGTTCCTTCTCCACGGGGGCTGCGCCATCGTCCTTCTCCAGCTCCCGGTGCTGGGAGCGGAGGTCCTGAAGCTCCATGAGGAGCATGAGCTGGGGGTGCATGGCATCAGAGGTTGAGTCGGGGGCCGTCACGGAGCACGCTCCTCGAGAAGGTCGAGGAACTCGGCGGCCTCGTCGATCTCCTGGAGCTTGGCCGGGATGTCCGGGTCCTTGGCGAACTGGGCAATCTTCCCCAGAACCGGGAGGTACTGGTTCGAGACCTCAAGGGGAGGAGCGACGATGAGGAAGAGGTTGTGGACGGGCTCCTCGTCGATGGCCTGGAAATCGATTCCTTCCGGCTTGCGACCGTAGGCGAGCCGAAGCTCGTTGACCACCAGGGAACGGCAGTGGGGAATCGCAATCCCCTTGCCGATTCCGGTGGATCCCAGGTTTTCCCGACGCTTGAGGGTCTTGAAGAGGATGGCCTCCGATTTGTCGTCGAGCCCCAGGAGCTGAATGAGCTCCTTAAGGACCTCGTCCTTGGTCTCGGACTGGAGGTTCAGTTCGACGGAATCGGCGGTGAAGAGTTTTCGCAGCTTCATTCTATAGCCTCCGCAGCGGACGACCGCAAAGGGCGGAGCCCGCCACCAGATGATCAGGTACACTTACAAGGGCGTCGAACTCTACTTGATGCAAACCGCCATGTCAAAGTACAGGAGCGTCTTCCGGACGGTTCTCCCACGTTCTCACGGCCATTAGGTTATTGGACATGAGCACCAGCAACGTCATCGATCTGCTCACCGGCCCCCGGACGCCGCTGTACCTGGCGCCCCAGGCCGGCGTCAGCGAGTCTCCCTTCCGTCGGCTGTGCCGCCGTTTCGGCGCCGACGTCGTGGTGAGCGAGTTCGTGAGCGCAGCGGGGCTCCTGCACGGCAACCAGCGAACGCTGGACTACCTTCGTTTCGCCGAGGAGGAACGCCCCATCGGGGTGCAGATCTTCGGCGCCGATCCCGGACAGATGGGCGAGGCCGCCGCCTTCGTTCACGAGACCTTCGCACCAGACTTCATCGACATCAACTTCGGATGCCCGGTGAAGAAGGTGGTGAAGCGGAACGGCGGGTCGGGCTGCCTCCGGGACCTCGACCTGGTGGACCGGATCATCCGCGCGGTGGCGGCGGCAACCTCCCTTCCCACGACGGCGAAGATCCGGAGCGGCTTCGACCAGAGGACCCGGGATCCGGTGGCCATCGGTCGGGTCTGCCAGGAGGCCGGAGCCCAGGCCATCTGCCTGCATCCCCGGACCCGCACCGACATGTACTCCGGCGAGGCCCGCTGGGAAGAGATCCGGGCCCTGAAGGAGGCCGTCTCCATTCCCGTCATCGGCAACGGTGACATCCGGAGCGGAGAGGACGCCCGGAGGATGCGCGACGAAACGGGCTGCGACGGCATCATGATCGCCCGTGGCTCCCACGGGGACCCGTGGCTCTTCGCCCAGGCCCGGGCCGCACTGGACGGCCACCCTGTCCCCCCGGACCCGGACGTGGAGGAACGCTTTCGGATCTGCCTGGAACACGCCCGAAACGCCATCGCCTTCGAGCGCAACGCCGAGCGGGCCGTCATCGAGTTCCGCAAGCACCTGGGCTGGTACACCAAGGGACTCCCCTCGGGCCGCGAGC
>SKVI01000034.1 GCA_007129525.1 Gemmatimonadota bacterium
GCCGTCATCCTGGGGGGACTCGCCTCGGCGACCCTGCTGAACATGATCGTGGTCCCGCTTCTGTTCGACTGGCACCTGGGGCGAGTGGAGGGCTGAGGACGGGAGCGCCCCCGGGGCACGCTTCAGAACACCGGGTCGTCGTTGCCCGGGTCGTCTGCGATGTCTCCGCCTCCTGAGATCCCGGCCCAGGCGGCCACCACCAGTGCCACCACACCGGCGCCCACCAGCGCCGTGCGTCTCCGGGAGAACTCCTTGCGGTCTACCTCCAGGAGGTCGCGGCGGTGGAAGGAGAGGGTGTCGCGGCGACCTTCGAATACCGTGCCGGCGTAGACGGCACCCCAGCCGACGTCCAGAACCAGCGAGTCGGCGGGCACCCGGAGGACGGAGCCCTCCACGCTCCGGATGGTGCGGCCCGTTCGCTCGCTCATGCGGACGGCCTCGGCCTGGGAGAGGCGGACCCGGACCTCGTCGCTGGGCGCCGGGTCTTCGCCCACCATGGGCGCGTATGAGTAGCAGGCGGCCAGGATGAAGAGTCCCAGAGCCGCGGCGACCCCCAGCCCGAGAAGGCGTCCCACCCCCCTGCCGTCACGTTGCGCGTGCATCTCTTCCCTCCGTAGGTTGGGCCAGTACCGGACCATGCGTCGCCGGTTCGGGACAGGCTAACGAGTCGAGGGATCCATGTCCATTATTGCCCCCCTTCTGGTCTCGGCCGCCCTCGTGGCAGCCCCGGACCCGGTGCTCGAGTCTCCCCGGGACACCCTCTTCGTCCTGGGCCAGATGCATGGGCGGGTCGACGCCCAGCAGGCCTCCGTCCGGGGGGATTTCCTCCGGGGCCTGGGATGGAGCGTCACGCTGGGGCCCCTGGGGGCGGTGGTGGCCGTTCGTCGCTCCTCGGCTGCCCCCCTTCCGTACCCGCCTCCCCGTCAGGAGGCCTTCCGCGAGCTGGGCTCCGAGTACCGCACCGGCTACGAGAGCACCTTCGAGTTCCTCTTGCCGCCCCGCAAGCGGGAGGCCACCCTGGTGGGCGGCATGCTGGGTACCCTCACCTTCGGCTTCGTACTCCTGCAGGTCTTCGACCTCCCTGGCCGCTCGCGATTCGAGGGAGAACTCCCCGACGAGGACCCGGTCATGATCCGCGTCCCCGTGCACTTTTCGATCTCGCACTGATTCGGACCTCGTACTGACCCGAGACACCGGTCCGAGGCACGTTGCTTCGACGCACGTCGCCGGCGCGCCCGTCCCCCGGACCAAGGAACACCCGGCCGGCCCCTCCAGCGCTCGCGGGCCGACCGGGTGCATTCCACTGCCGCTGCTGCCGACCCGTCAGCAGGTCCCCAGAATGTGGCAGTTGGAGCGGCGCTCGATGGATGTGATGGGGAAGAGCGTGCCTGGGCGCGTCACGGCCTCCTGGCCGGAGCGCCACAGGAAGGAGGGCTCGCCGAACCGGTAGTGGTCCATGAGCCTCCGACCCGTGTTGAACAGGTTCGTCCGGCGGGTGTGCTGGAGCAGCTCCAGCGCATCCATCTGGCCGGTGAAGGGGGTGAGCCCGTCGCGGCTTCTCACCGCGTTGATGTGCGTGGTGAACCCGCCCATGTCGTTCTGGGCCAGCGCGGACTCGGCCAGGATGAGGTGCAGCTCCCGGGCCGACACCACCGTCACCGGAGTGAAGTTGCGAGCCCCCACGGCCTCGAAGACGATGTCGGCCAGGGCCGGGTCGGGCACGCCGTCGATGGGATCCTCCAGCCGGATGCTCGCCACCGTCTTGTCTTCTTCTCCGGGGATCACGTACGGATCCGACACCCGGAGTTCCAGGCGCTCGTTGACCCACCCACCCCAGGCGTTGGAGACGGTGGCGGAACTGAAGGTGAGGCGGAACTTCCAGTCTTCATCGACCATGGCCAGGGCAGCCTGCGCGTCGCTCACGGCGCCCGGGTCGTGCACCAGGGGGTTACCGGGCACGGAGCCCGGCGGATTCATGAGGTCCCATACTCCCCGGGCGTGCTTCGTGCGGGCCCGCTGGGCCAGGATCCGGGCCTGCAGCTCAAGGGCCCCGGCCTCCTGGGCGATGGGAAGGGCCGCATCCAGGTTCTGGACGGCCTGATCGTACATCTGGCGCATGTTCTCGGACCCGATCGGGGGGCCAGCCTCGATGCGGTCCGAGATGACGAAGTCCTCCCAGAGGTCCGCGACCTGGGTGTAGATCATGGCGGAGTAGAGCCGCGAGCGGGCCAGAACCGTGCGATCGGCCAGGAAGCCCTGGTCGTCGAACTCCTGCAGGAGGCGCACCGCCTCATCGGCCATCCAGCGCCCCTGGTTCACGCTGGGCCACGCCCCGTCGGTGAACTCGTTGGCCGGATCCCGGAGATCACCCTCCTGGAGCTGCACCCACGCATCGCGCGAGCCCACGAACTGGAGCTCGTCCGAGGCCGCCCCGTGGATCAGCGTCATGTTGCCGAAGGCGCTGGTGACGGTGGCCAGCGCGCCGTTGGCCAGGGCGCCGGCGGCGGCGGGGGTCTCCAGGTCTTCCTGCACGAGCTGGTTCGGGTTTTCCACGTCCAGCAGATCTGAGCAGCCCGCCATGATCATGGCCGCCGCCATGGCCAGCAGGAGGCCGGGTCCGAAGGTCCTTCTACCGTTTGCTTCGTGTATCCATTTCATTACTTGTTCTCCCGGAATCGAGGGATCGCCACTTGGGTTCGGGCACCGCGGGCGGGGCTCAAAAGCCTGCCCTCATCTGGAAGGTGAAGCGACGGGGAATGGGAATGCCCCATCCGCTCGTGCCGTCCCCGAAGTTCTCCGTGAGTCCTCCTGTGGCGGATCCTCGGGAGACGAAGTTGAGCTCCGGATCGGTGCCGGGAAACTTGGTCCAGAGTCCCAGGTTGCGCCCCGACACCGTGAACGAGAGGCTCCGGGCGCCGACCCGGTCGGCCCAATCGGAGGGCGCCCGGTAGGTGAGGCTCACCTCCCGCAGGCGC
>SKVI01000317.1 GCA_007129525.1 Gemmatimonadota bacterium
ACGGCCGCGTTTCAGGTACACGGCCGCGTTACAGGCGCGGTACAGCCTTTAAAGGTAACGTTTGCGACGGCGGGGTGAAGGGAGTCTGGCGCCCTCACCCCCGGGGCCGATACGTACCCCACTCCTCCCGCAGCGCGTCGGAAATCTCTCCCAGGGTGGCCCGGGCTTTCACCGCCCGGATGATCAGGGGCATGAGGTTCTCCCCCCCGGCCGCCGCCTCTCCCAGGGCGTCCAGCGCCGCCTCCACCGGTGCCGTATCGCGCTCCTGGCGCAGTCGGGCCACCTGCTCCCGCTGCGCGGCCTCCAGCCCCGAGTAGTCCGTCCGGTCCATCTCAGCAGCCGCCTGGTCCTCGGCCTGAAAGCGATTCACCCCCACCACCGTCCGCTCTCCGGACTCCACCTCCATCTGGACCTTGTACGCCGCCTGGTGGATCTCGTCCTGCATCCAGGAGACGGCCTCGGCGGCCCCTCCCCGCTCCCGGATCTCGTCCAGATAGCCCCGAGCCTCCGCCTCGATCCGGCTCGTCAGGTCCTCCACGAAATAGCTTCCCGCCAGGGGATCCACCGTCCGTCCCGCCCCGGACTCGTACGCCAGGATCTGCTGGGTGCGAAGGGCGATCTGCGCCGCCTCCTCCGAGGGGAGCGACAGCGCCTCGTCGTACCCGTTGGTGTGCAGCGACTGGGTCCCTCCCAGAACGGCGGAGAGGGCCTGGGTGGTGACCCGCACCACATTGTTCCGGGGCTGCTGGGCCGTGAGGGTCGAGCCCCCGGTCTGGGTGTGGAAGCGAAGGCGGCACGCCCGGTCCGAGGCGTCCCAATGCTCCCGCATGAGCCGGGCCCAGAGGCGCCGGGCCGCCCGGAACTTGGCGATCTCCTCGAAGAAGTCGTTGTGGGCGGCAAAGAAGAAGGAGAGCCGGGGCGCGAAGGCCTCCACCTCGATCCCCGCCCCCACCGCCCGCCGCACGTACTCCAGCCCGTTGGCGAAGGTGAAGGCCACCTCCTGGGGCGCGGTGGCCCCGGCCTCCCGGATGTGGTAGCCCGAGATGGAGATGGTATTCCAGCGGGGCACCTCCTCGGCGCAGAAGGCCATGATGTCCGAGATGAGCCGAAGCGAGGGGTCCACCGGGTAGATGTACGTTCCCCGGGCAATGTACTCCTTCAGGACGTCGTTCTGGATCGTCCCGGCCAACTCGGCCCGATCCACTCCCTGCTCCTCGGCCACCGCGATGTAGAGGGCCAGGAGGATGGCCGCGGTGGAATTGATGGTCATGGAGGTGCTGACCTGACCCAGGTCGATCCCGTCGAAGAGAGTGCGCATGTCGTCGATGGAGTCGATGGCCACTCCAGCACGTCCCACCTCTCCGGCGGCCATGGAGTGGTCCGAGTCGTACCCCATCTGGGTGGGCAGGTCGAAGGCCACCGAGAGCCCCGTCTGCCCCCGCTCCAGGAGGTAGTGGTAGCGGGCGTTGGTCTCCTGCGCCGTCCCGAATCCCGCGTACTGGCGCATGGTCCAGAGGCGCCCCCGGTACATGTTGGGATACACGCCCCGGGTAAAGGGGAAGGACCCGGGTTCCCCCAGGTCCCGGTCCGGATCCAGTTCCACCTCGTCGGGCCGGTACACCTCCCGCACCGGGAGCCCCGAGTCGGTACGCTCCACCGTCTCTTTCTTCTGGTCCCCGCTCACGCCGATTCCTCCTCGTCGGCCTCCACCGCCTCGAACTCCACCAGCACCTGATCCTTGTCCACCGCCATCCCCTCCTCCACCGCAATGGACCGAACCCGGGCCGGTGCCGGCGCCCGGAGTTCGTTCTCCATCTTCATGGCCTCCACGATCACCACCCCGTCACCGGCCTCCACCTCGTCGCCCTCGGCCACCTCGATCCGCACCACCATCCCGGGCATGGGTGCCCGGAGGGGGGCCGGGCCGGAGCCCACACCCGCCGCCTGGCGCGCCTTCCGGATCGCCTCCTGACCGGGGTCAAGGACCAGCGCCCGGTACCGGGTTCCCTCGACGTCCAGGCGCCAGTCCCCCTTCCCTTCGCGGCGAGGCCGGACCCGCAGCGAGCGTCCTCCGGCCGAGGCGCTCCGCACCGGCGTGCCGTTGCCGGGGGCCAGGGCCACGTCCAGGTCCTCCCCCTCCACCAGGCAGCGGCCGTTCTCCACCTTCACCTTCAGCCGCTCGCCGTCGATGTGCACAAAGAACTCCATGACTTCCTCTAACGTCTGGGCTCGCGTTCGCGAAAGAGTGCCTGGGCGCCCTTCCTTTCGTCAGCCTTATCGTTGCCGGTCCAGGGTCAGCACCGTCTCCACGTGGGCGGTCTGGGGGAAGAGATCGAAGGCCTGGATGCGCCGGACCCGGTCCCCCTCTCCCAGCCGGGCCACGTCCCGGGCCAGCGTGGCCGGATCGCAGCTCACGTACACCACCCGCTCCGGGCCCTTCCGAGCCACCTCCTGCATGACCCCGTCCGCCACCCCTGTCCGGGGCGGATTCAGGATCACCAGGTCGGCCGGGAGGGCACCGGGCAATCGGTCCTCCACCCGGCCCTCCACCACCTGGAACCCCTCCACGGGTCGCTTCCGGGCCATGGCCACCGCCTCCGGGTCCGCCTCGATCCCCACCACCCGGGCCCCGTGGCGTGCCATGCGGCGTCCGTAGACGCCCACCCCGCAGTAGCCGTCCACCACCCGGCGGCCCTTCGGGGCTCCCAACTCCCGGAGCACCAGCTCGTGGAGGATCTCGGCGGCCTCCCGGTTGGCCTGCAGGAAGGCCCCGGGCCGCACCGGGTATCGTTCCCCGAACCACCACTCCTCCAGCTCGTCGTCGCCGGCCAGCAGCCGGGGCGCCTCATCGTCGGTGCTCTGGTGCCAGATCGCCGCCAGCCCATCCACCTCCCGGACCAGCCCTGCGGGCTCGCCGGTCCCGGGCCCTCCGCCCTCCACCAGGAGGAGAACCTCCCCCTCCACGGTGC
>SKVI01000253.1 GCA_007129525.1 Gemmatimonadota bacterium
CCACCTGAGGCTACGCCGAGGGGGAGACGCACCGGCGCGGTCGGGGTGGTGAGGCGGACCCACGTCGCCTGAACAGGGTACATTGGACGATCCACGGCGAGTGATCCTGACGGAGCCCGGAGAAGTGTATACCTTCCAGTTCGGCCCGGCTCCCTGCTCGCTCGCCGGCGCATATTTCAGGCGATGACCCGCGACACATACCATGGCCCGACGGAAGAAGAATCGAAGGACCCGTGAGAACACCCCGGACCGGATCAGATCCACGATCCGGACCGGCGGTCGGATCCTCCGAATTCCCTGGATCTGGATCCCCCTACTCTTTCTGACGGCGGGAGCGGTGGGCTTCACCTGGGGTGCGTGGCGGAACCTCTGTGTGGACTGCCCTTCCATTGCCCAGATCCACACATGGGAACCGCAGCAGACTTCCAAGTTGTTCAGCAGTGACGGACGCCTCATCGGCGAGTTGGGTGTGGAGCGGCGTACCCCGGTGTCCATCCATGAGCTGCCGGATCACGTGCCCCAGGCGTTCATCGCCATCGAGGATCGCCGCTTTCACCAGCACCAGGGCGTAGATCCCCGGGGCATCACCAGGGCCGCCATCGGGGTGTTGACCACCCGCTCCTTCCGGGGCGGAGGCGGAAGCACCATCACCCAGCAGCTCGCGCGCAACATGTTCGAGACCATCGGGTTCGAGAAGCGGGTGGAGCGCAAGCTGAAGGAGCTCCAGGTGGCGCTGGAGCTGGAGCGGGCCTACTCCAAGGACCAGATCCTGGAGGCCTACATGAACCAGATCAACCTGGCTCATGGCTGGTGGGGCGTGCAGACCGCGGCCCGCAACTTCTTCGGCAAGGACGCCGTGGAGCTCAACCCGGCGGAGGCAGCCCTCCTGGCGGCCATTGCCAACCGGCCGAACCACTATTCCCCCTTCCGCAATCCGGACGCCGCCCTGAGCCGCCGCAACCTTGTCCTGGATCGGATGGTCCGGGAAGGCTTCCTGACCCGGGAAGAAGCGGAGCGCTGGCAGGCGCACGCCCTCCCCACCGAACGAGCGGAGGTGGTGGACGAGCTGGGCCCCTACTTCAAGGAGTGGGTCCGCCAGATCCTGAACGAGCGGTTCCGCGGGCAGGTGAACACCGGGGGGCTCCGGGTCTACACCACCCTCGACGTGGACATGCAGCGGGCGGCGGAGAAGGCCATGGAGCGAGGCTTCAACCGGATCGAGGCCCGTCCGGGCTTCAACCACCCGCTCTACGAGGAATACGCCGACCGCCGGGAACCCTTCGAGGGCCCCAACAGCCCCTACCTGCAGGGGATGTTCATCGCCCTGGACCCCCAGACCGGCGCCGTCCGGGCGCTGGTGGGCGGTCGGGACTATGAGCAGTCCCGGTTCAACCGGGCGCTGCAGGCTCGGCGGCAGCCCGGCTCCGCCTTCAAGACCTTCGTCTACGCTTCGGCCCTGGCCAGCGGGATTCCGGCCTCGCAGGTCATCACCGACTCTCCGGTGGTGAGGCAGGAGTGGGACGGAAGCGAATGGCGTCCCCGGAACTTCTCCGGAGAGTTCGAAGGAGACATGACCCTCCGGCAGGCGTACCGAACTTCGGTGAACATGGTGGCCATCAAGCTGGCGGACGAGGAAGTGGGGCTGGAGACGGTGGCCCAGAACGCCCGCCGCCTGGGAATCCGCTCCCTCATCCCCCGGGTTCCCTCCATGGCCCTGGGCTCGCCGGACGTCCTTGCGGTGGAGATGGCCGAGGCCTACTCCACCTTCGCCAACATGGGCACCCGGGTACGTCCCTACCCGATCCTGAGGGTGGAGAACGCCAGTGGTGAGGTGCTCTGGGAGCCCCAGCCGGAGCGCACGCAGGTCCTGGACTCCCTTTCGACCCGTGTCATGGTCAGCCTCATGGAAGACGTGGTGGAGCGGGGGACGGCGGCCAACGCCGTCCGGGGGCTGGTGGGTGCCGGCGCAGGACTTCCCAGAGAGGTTCCGGCAGCCGGGAAGACGGGCACCACCAACAACTTCACCGACGTCTGGTTCGTGGGCTTCACCCCCACCCTGCAGGCCGCGGTCTGGTTCGGGATGGACAGCCCCCAGCGCATCTATCCGCAGGCCACCGGTGGCGCCGACGCTGCGCCGGTATGGGGCGACTTCATGTACCAGGTGTACGTGGGTGACCGGGAGGAAAGTGAGGCGGTCCTGGCCAACGGAGGGGAGAACCCCGAGTTCGACGGCTTGCTCCCCGTTCCGGAGCCCTGGAGCACCGAGGGTCTGATCCAGCTCCAGGTGGACGACCGCACGGGGCTGCTGGCCTCGGAGTGGTGCCCCCCGGAGCGGCGGTACACCGAGCTCTTCATTCCGGGAACCGAGCCCACCGAGGAATGCGACGAGTCACGGTCGGGTCGAACCCGCTGGCCCTGGTAACGCCCGTACCCCTCCGGAGAGGAGAACCGCCGATGCCCGCTTCATCCACCATCGTGATCTTCACCTTCGAAACAACCCACCAGGCCCTCTGGGCCGAGGATGTGGCTCGGGAGCAGGGCGTCCCGCACGAGATGGCTCCGGCCCCTCCGGAGGTGGATGCCAAGTGCGGCCTCTCCGTGCGGACTCCCGCCAGGCACGCCGACGATCTGGCGACGGCCTTCGAGACCGAGGGGATCGAGTTCGGCCGCACGGAGGCACCGGACGGCTGAGGGCCGAGGGTCACCCGGCGGGGTGAAGCTCCTGCACGCCTCCCGCATGGATGCGGTGTGACACCAACGGACGAAGCTCGTGGCCCTCGCCATTGATCCGGACAGCGTCCCGCAGCGCGGCGGCGGCAGCCTCGGCACCAGCCTGATCGGCTGCGTGTACGGTGCCCAGCAGGTCGCCGGAAGACAGCTCGCTCCCGGGAGGCGTCAGATCGGCGTAGCCCACGCCGGGATGGATCTCCTGACCCAGACGGGTCCGACCCCCTCCCAGCTCCACC
>SKVI01000269.1 GCA_007129525.1 Gemmatimonadota bacterium
ACTTCCGCGATGAGATGCAGGGTATGGGTCAGCTCCACCAGCCCCAGGAGGGGACCGACCAGGAGGCCGGCCAGGATATAGGCCACGATGGTGGGAAGGCGCACCATCTGGACCGCCAGGGCCACCACGGTGGCAGCCAGCAGGATGATGCCCAGATCCTGCAGCAAAGGCTGTTCAGGCATCGCGGGTCTTCAAGAGTGATGGGATGTCAAGCCGTGTTCGGGCTCGAGGGATCGTCGTTTGCCCCGTCCTGCCGGCCCTCAACCCCAGAAGGGAACGAGGCTCCAGAGGAGCGCCCCGGTCAGCAGCGGGATCACCAGGTTGTCGTCGAGGGACCAGGGAATCCGCTCGGCCGCGGTCACTGCGACGGCCACCCCGACGGCGACGGCAACCCCCGTGAAGGGGGCGAGCACGACGGCGGCCACGGCCAGAAACACCAGTGAGCCCTCGAAAGTGCCGGTGCCGAAGGGGCGACGGCCCCAACGCCGACCTACGTACGACGCCGCCGGATCGGCCAGGGCCAGGACCAGCAGTGCGGGAACCACGACCTGGAGCGGAAAGAGGGCCACCGCCAGGAAGGCGCCCAGGATGAACCAGGTGGACGAAGCCACTCCCCGGGCCTCCCGGGGTGAGGCGAAGGGCCTGAGAAGTCGGAAGAAGAGCCGGTTCAGTCGGGGGATGCGCAGCCGGAGAAGGTCGAAGAGCAGGAGCCCGGCCGCCAGGATGCCCAGGGCGCCGGTGGCCGCCGCCCAGGACGGATCCAGCACCACCAGCGCCGCGGCCAGGGCGATCCCACAGGCCGCGTGGAAGACGCGCCGCCACGGCTGAAGCCCATCGGTTCGGCCCACCAGTGGGTCGAGCCCGGGGTCAGGCGACCCGGCGGGGGTCGTGGTTCGAGACCCGGTCATCTGACTGGGGAGGGAGGACGGGGCTCTGGCGACGTGGTGTCGTCGTCGCCGCTTTCGCGGGCGAACCAATCGTAGAGATCGTCCAGCTTCTGGGCTTCGAAAAGTCCCTCCAGATCGTCAGCATGCCGGAGAATCCTTGCGACCCGGGTCAGGAGCCGGAGGTGATCGTAGCGTCGCTCCATGGGTCCCAGGAGCACCGGGATCACACGGGCGGGCTCCGAGGAATGGGGAAAGCGGACGCCCTCCGGGCTGATTCCCAGGAACATGAGGGGCTCGGAGAGGTCCGGCACGAGGGCATGGGGAAGGGTCACCCCGGGCCGGATCTCCGAGGAAAACTCCTCCTCGGAGCGGGCCAGCCGCGTTGTGATGTCCTCGACCCGGTCCGGGTCGTCGAAATGCGCGGAGAGGAGTCGCCGGAGAGCGTCGCGGAACGGTCCCCCCGGAAGGTCGAAGACGATTCGGTCGGCTTCCAGCCCGAAGGGAAGGGCGCCTTCGCCCGGACCGGGAACGTCGGTCCTCGCCTCCACCTGGGCGGGGTAGACCACGAGAAAGCTCTCCGGGACCAGGGAGGAGAGTTGTCCGGGAAGCTTCTCCAGCTCCCGGTGCCACGTTATGGTGCCCCTGCGTGAACTGATGACCACCACCAGGTCCTGCGGCTCCAGGCGGGTGCGGAGCTCCCAGAGGAGGGGGCCCCAGCCCTCCACCCCCTCGAAGGTCATGGGAAGCTCGGGCTTGGCCCTCTGGAAGAGCTCCTGGTAGCGCTGGGGATCGTCGTCGATAACCAGGGCCTCGAAGCGGGCGTCGATCTCGGAGGTCAGGTTCTTGAGCGCACCGGCCGCGTCGATGAACCCGGGATGACGATCGGCTCGGGGGGGAACCACCAGGACCACCCGCTGCGTGGTGTTCAGGGGATGGCCCATCTTGGCCACGATGACCATCTGACGGGTCTGCTCCAGGAGCTGGTCCAGCACCGTGCCGAAGACCGCCGTGCGACTTCCGCTTGCCCGGCCGTCCCATCCCACGACCACGATGGAGGTCCGGGTCTCGGCCATGGCCCGACTCACCCCGGTGGCGATGTTCCGGTCCACCCGGGTCAGCGGAGACACGGGGACATCGGCGCCGGCGGCGTAGAGAACGGCGTGGGAGAGCATCTTCTCGGCTTCGGCTACCTGGGCCTCGGATCCCTCCTCGGTGCCACGAACCACCATGAGAGGGTAGAGGGGCTCCGTCGAGTTCCGGTCCCTGAGGAAGAACGCGATGTCCATGAGGGCGTCGGCGGTGGCCGGATTCGAGACGGGAATGAGAATCCGGCGGGGCGCCTCGGCGGGGTCGTAGGGCTTGCGCTCTTCCTTCAACGCCAGCCGGGTTCCGAAGCGCTCCACCAATGAGGGGCCCACGAAGACGGTGACCAGGATCATGATGATCACCGCATTGACCACCACCTCGCCGAAGAGGCCGATCTCGAGGCCTACGAAGGTGACGGCCAGGGTGGCCGCCGCCTGGGGGGTGGAGAGCCCCCACATGGCCATTCCCTGGTCCCGGTCGTAGCCGAAGAGGAGCTTGGAGCTCCACGCTCCGGCGAATTTCCCCAGGTGCACCAGAAGGACCAGGGCGCCGGCCACCATCCAGACCTCCAGGCTCTCGGCCATCACGCCGGGGTCCACCAGCATCCCCACCGACAACAGAAAGAAGGGGATGAAGAGGGCGTTCCCCACGAACCGGACCCGGGTCATGGTGGGGCTGTTGAGCGGGATGAGCCGGTTCAGCGTCAGCCCGGCCAGGAAGGCCCCGATGATGGGTTCTGCACCGGCCAGTTGCGCCGCCCAGGCGGTGGCGAAGAGCACCACCATGAGAAAAATGAACTCGGCCGGCGCCTGGCCGGGAACGTTCCGGAAGAACCACCGGCCGATGCGGGGGACGGCCACCAGCACGACGGCGGCGTACAGGCCCAGCATGCCAAAGAGCTGAAGCCAGAAGAGGGTGCTGAGCTCACCCTCCATGGAACCGGCCACCACCGCCAGCACCGTGAGGGCCAGGGTATCGGTGACCAGGGTG
>SKVI01000289.1 GCA_007129525.1 Gemmatimonadota bacterium
ACGGTGCTCCTGCTTCTGCACCCCGGCCTCTGGAAGCGGTAGGCTAGCGGAAGCCGGGCGACGGAGGTGGGGGAGCCTTGTGGTGGGCCCACTCCCCCCGGGATGCCATCCGCCTGAGGCAGTCCTGCGGGACATGGTTCGGGAGCTGGCGGAGCTACGCTGATCCTACTCGCCGCGGCCGGAAACACCCACCAATACCGGGGGTGGGATGAGCTGCGCTGATCCCACTCGACGTAGTCGGAAACACCCACCTATGCCGGGGCTGGGATTCGAACCCAGATGGGGTTGCCCCCGGGGGATTTTAAGTCCCCTGCGTCTACCATTTCGCCACCCCGGCCCTCCGGACCAACCCGCCGTGGTCGTCATCCAGCAAGCGTCGAGGTGAGGAATCCTGCCCTCCACGCCACTCCCCACACGACTCGCCCGCCAGGCCTCGAACGTACCCCATTCCGAGAGTATGTGCCATCTGGGCCCTCGAATCCGTCACGCCCCCCTCCCGGTACGGGATATTATGCCCCATGGGACATTTTATCTTGCGTGAAACGTCCGGTGGACCCAAGCTTGCGCTGTGTGTTCGAAGCGTGCCCTGACCGGCCCTTGAGGTTGCCCCCGCCGGTCGATGGTCTGTTTCAGGCGCGACATCCCCCTCCTCGTCGAGGTGACATGACCCCGGAAGGCCCTCCCGCCAGTGAGATTCGGCTTCGAGCCGCTGTGGAGTCAGCTCCCAGCGGACTGCTGATGGTGGATGCCGAGGGTCGAATCGTGTTGGTCAACCGGGAGGTGGAACGACTTTTCGGATACCCCCGGGAAGAGTTGCTGGGAAGGTCTATCGAACTGTTGGTTCCGGAGGCCCTCCGCGAAGCACACGAAGCCTACCGCTCGGAGTTCCTCACCGATCCGAAGGTCCGAACCATGGGCGCCGGCCGGGATCTGTACGGTCGCAAGAAGGACGGCTCCAAGGTTCCTCTGGAGATCGGACTCACCCCCGTGGCCACCGAGGAAGGCCTTTTCGTCCTTTCATCCATCGTGGACATCACAGCCCGGCGGCGGGCCCAGGCCCGCTTCCGCGCCGCGGTGGAGTCGTCTCCGGCCGGAATGGTCATGGTGGACTCCGACGGCGAGATCGTCCTGGTGAACCGTGAGGTGGAGCGCATGTTCGGGTGGGACCGGGAGGAGCTCATGGGCGAATCCATCGAACTTCTGGTGCCTGAACGATTCAGAGGCAAGCACCCGGGCTTCCGCGACCACTTTTTCGAGGCCCCGGACACGCGGCCCATGGGTGCAGGAAGAGATCTCTTCGGACTTCACCGAGATGGCACCGAAATCCCCGTGGAGATCGGGCTCAACCCCATAGAAACGGAAGACGGCATCTTCGTCCTCTCGTCCATCGTGGACATCAGCGAACGGAAGCGGGATGAGGCGGAGCGCGAGGAACTCGAGCGCCAGCTTCGGCAGGCACAGAAGATGGACGCGGTAGGGACCCTGGCCGGAGGCATCGCCCACGATTTCAACAATATCCTGGGTGCGATCCTCGGGTTCGCCGAGCTCCTGCGTGATCCGGTTCAGGGAGAGCAGGCTCGGCGCGACCTCGAGGAGCTCATCGCGTTCACGAAGCGGGGCAAGGCGCTGGTACGGAAAATCCAGGCATTCGGACAGCGAAAGGAAGGTGAGCGCCGTCCCCTGGCCCTGAACGACCCGGTGGCCGAGGTGGAGGGTTTTCTTCGTTCAAGCCTTCCGCCCAACATCCGGATCAGGACCTTGATCGATCCCGGCACGCCGAGGGTGTACGGGGATCCATCGGCCATCCACCAGGCCCTCATGAATCTGGGCATGAACGCCGGCCAGGCGATGCCGGAAGGGGGCGAGATCCGGTTCCAGAGCGAATCACTGTACATCAACGACAGCAAGGCCCGCGCCCACCCGAACCTCCGGGAGGGACCGCACGTCGTCCTCGCGGTCAGTGACACGGGAACGGGGATAGATCCGGAGATCCAGAGCCGGATCTTTGAGCCGTTTTTCACCACCAAGGGTCCGGGAGAGGGAAGCGGCCTGGGCCTGGCCATCGTCCATCGAATCGTGCAGGAGCATGAAGGAGCCCTGGAGCTGGAGAGCACGCCGGGCGAGGGCACGGTATTTCGCCTGATCCTCCCGGCGGTGGAGCTGGACGAGTCCGAGGCCGCCCCTCCGGATGTGGGTGCTCCGAGAGGCGCGGGCCAACGCCTCCTTTACGTTGACGATGAGCCGAGCCTGGGTTCGCTGGGAAAGCGGCTACTCGAACAACTCGGATACGAAGTGGAGGTGGCCCACGATGGAGAAGAAGCCCTGAGCCGTTTTACCGCCTCGCCCCATAACTTCGATGCCGTGATCAGCGACTATCTCATGCCCCGCATGAACGGGCTGGAACTGGCCACCGCTCTGATCCGGGTCAGGCCGGATCTTCCGGTCGTCCTGGTTACCGGATTCATCGACAACCTGCCCGAGGAGACGATCCGCGCCGCGGGGGTCCGGGAGATCCTCCGGAAGCCCGTCACGGCACGGGAGCTGGCCGAGGCCCTGGCCGCGGTCTTCTCAGGTCACTGAAAGTAGTCCGCAGGTCCGGGGGTCGAACTTCTGAATCGGGCAAACCCCTCCCCTCCCACACTGGGATCGCATCCCTCAAATCGGCGGACCGAGCCCCTCACTCCGGCGCATCCGTCCCCTCACTCCGGCGGGTCCAACCCCGCACTCCAGCGACTCCAACCGTCACACCAGCGACTCTAACCGTCACTCGGGCGGATCGAGCCCCTCCCAGAACCGATCCAGCTTCTCCTCGCTCACCACCTTTCGGCACGAGCCGGTGGTGTTGGTGGGCCGGATTCCGCGGAAGCGGTGGGTCTCCACCATGTCCCGCACCGGATCCTCCGCCACGCTGGCCGGCACCGCCATGGGCGGCGCCTGATCCGGGATCCGGCACCCGTTCAG
>SKVI01000218.1 GCA_007129525.1 Gemmatimonadota bacterium
CCGCCGAGGCGCTGGTGGGCGGGGTGCGCCGTTTCGGGGTCACGCCCGCCCGATCCCCGGACGACCTCTTCGGGATCCGGCCCCTTCCCAACTGGTGCTTTCAGCGTGACACCCAGGTCGTTCTGGGTGATGCTGTGCTCTTTTCAGCCATGGCCAGCCCTGCCCGGTACCGGGAGGCCATCCTGGCCCGAGCCATCTTCCGCTTCCATCCGATCCTGGCCTCCGCGCCCCTGTTGGCGGAAATCGCCCCGGATGAGGAGGAAGGAATGAAGGGGGGTGGCGTGAAGGACCGGTTTCCCGCCTCCCAGGGAGAGCTCTCCGACCCGACCGGAAACCTTCCCACCCTCGAGGGTGGAGACGTCCTGGTCCTCTCTCCCAACATCATTGCAGTCGGACGCTCCGAGCGGACCTCTCCCCAGGGAGTGGCTCGCCTGGTGGAGGCGTTGAGGAAGAGGGAAGGGGGGCCCCGCTGGCTCATTCAGGTGGAGCTTCCCCGGGCGCGGGCGTTCATGCACCTGGACACCCTCTTCACCCCAGTGGACCGAGAGGCTGCCCTGGTTTTTCCGCCCATTGTCCTGCCCGGGAGGCCGGCGTCGGCCCGGGTTGTGGAGTACGACCTCCATTCCGCGTCCGCCCCCGAGCCCGTGGTCCGAGACGACCTCCTGAGCGCTCTGGGTCGCCGCGGACTCGAACTGGAGCCGATTCCGTGCGGAGGCGACGACCCCATGGACCAGCAGCGGGAGCAGTGGACGGATGGAGCCAACGTGCTGGCGCTGGCTCCGGGGGTGGTGGTGCTCTACGACCGGAACGTGCGGACCGCCGAGGAGCTGGCGCGCCGGGGCTTCCGGGTTGTGAAGGCCGCCGACCTCCTGGAAGGACGGGCGCGGGTGCGCCTTGAAGGGGAGGGCCGGGTCTGCATCCTGGTACCCTCCGGCGAGCTCTCCCGGGCCCGGGGTGGGCCCCATTGTCTGACCCATCCTCTGATCCGGGACCCGCTGTAGCGGAGAGCCGTGACGGTTCCGGCCAGCCCGGAGTCCCGTCTACTGCGCAGTTTCCCCCAATGCGTCGTTCCCCTGAGCGTGCCGGTGCCCGTGCTGCGGCGGCGCCGTTCATCCGGCCTGCCGCGTCACCCCATCCACTGCTTCACCGCGCCCGTCCCTGTCGCGGATCCACCTGGAGCGCCAGTCGCCAGTGGCCCATGGCCTCGGACAGTCGCTCCGGCCCGGCTCGTTGCCAGATCAGGGTGCCGTAGTGGAAGCGGGCGTCGGGGTGGAGGGGGTCCGTGCGGAGGGCGCGGCGCAGCTCCTCCTCGGCGTCATCCAGATTGCTCCGGGCCCGGTGCACGCGGGCCAGGAGGAGGGGAGCGTCGGCGTGCCCCCGATCACATTCCCGGGCCTGCCGGGCCCACTCCTCCGCTCCCTCCAGATTGCCGTCCAGGAGGTGGGCCCGCCCCAGAATGGTGGCGGCGTCGGCCGTTCGTCCTTCCACCGAGAGGATGCGCTCCGCGGTGGCCCGAGCGTCGTCGACGTCTCCTCGTGCCAGTTCCACCTCTCCCTTCAGGATGAGTCCGGCCAGGTCCTCGCCGTCCTCGGACAGGATCCGTTCCACTGCTTCGGATGCGGCGGCGTGGTCGCCCTGGCGAAGCGCCAGCACCCCCCGGGCGAGTTCTCGGTCAGCCCCGGCGTCCAGGTCATCGATGAGTTGGCGGGCCTCGTCGTGCAGCCCCACCTCCACCAACAGCACGGCCCGGGTGGAGGCGGGCCCCCATTCCGGATCCTGGAGCTGAGAGCGCGCCTGGTCCAGGTAGGCCCGGGCTTCGGCGATGTCG
The DNA here is from genome assembly GCA_007129525.1 of Gemmatimonadota bacterium. Taxonomy (GTDB): domain Bacteria; phylum Gemmatimonadota; class Gemmatimonadetes; order Longimicrobiales; family Gaopeijiaceae; genus PWLA01. The sequence continues at coordinate 1,829 of SKVI01000218.1, forward strand.
TCGGGGCCGAACGCGAGCCCGGCGGGGGGGGCGCCACATGCCGTGAGGAGGATGCAGGAGCAGAACACCGCCGCGAACCGTTTCAGGTGCTGGAGCGTCATGGCGCGGAGGGGCGTTCGCCGGAGCGAGGAGGGGCGACGATACGGGGGGTACAAAAACCAAGAAACCCCCCGGGGTTCAAGTCCACCCGGGGGGCTTCTGTCGCGCTGGCGTACTTTGTGACCATTCGTTCAGGACCATCCACTTGAGGATGGGCGGCCACGTCGTTCTTCCCCTCCGTCACGCGGTCCGTGACTCAGGGTCCCTCCAAGCTCAGAGGGTAGTCGGCAGAGACCAGCGAGTTCTCCACCGCCGAACCGGTTTCCTGACTCCCGGTCCGAGCCATCCGAGCAGCGTCCTGCTCGATGACCAGGGCTTTCCGGAATCGTCTGGAAGATAGCCAACGCTACCTGAATTGACGAGCCGCTTCCGGTAAGCTGAAGACATACTACCCCCCTCCAACGACCGTGTCAAGAGGTGAATTTCAAGGGGCCGTCAACCGCCCCATCTTTGGCCTCCACGTCCCTTGAGATTCCCGCCGTTCATGACCCCGACAGACATCCGCATCGGTCGGCTCGAGCCGGCTCCGTTGGCGGCGTCCCGCTCGTGTGGCGGTGTCCCGCTCGTGTGGCGGTGTCCCGCTCGTGTGGCGGTGTCCCGCTCGTGTGGCGGTGTCCCGCTCGTGCCGGCTCAGGGCAAGTCGTGCCGTTTCAACGCGTGTCGTCCCGCTCGCGATCCGGACCCGAATCGTGGCCCGCATCCCGGCCATCCTCCACCGGGCGATCCGGCGCGTCCTCCACCGGCTCCAGCGCGCCCGCCCTCGCATCCGGCTCTCCCCCCACCGGATCCAGCGCATCCATGGCGCGGAACATGTGGTCCCGCAGCTCCCCGTTGCGCGGATCGTCGGCGCTTCCCCTGAAACGCGCTGCCGCGGTGTGCCACTGGGGGTCGATGCCCCGTTCGCGGTTGGTCTGCTCCAGCGTCTGGGGCGGCCGATCGGGCGACTCGACGATCCGGCCCACACCGGTAGCCCGGGGCCGCTGAGGCAGGGGCCATCCCTTGCGGTCGAAGAAGCGGAAGTCGC
>SKVI01000005.1 GCA_007129525.1 Gemmatimonadota bacterium
AATCTGGAGGAGCTTTCTGTCGTAGCTCGGGCGGTCGTCCACCAATGCCGGCTCCGTCAGGGGATTACATTTGTATGCGCAGCGCTCCTCGCCGCCTGACCGTTCCAGGGTCGAAGTTCGACACGGTGATTCGGAAAGCGCCGGCCGAGCGAGACGACTCCGGATCCGTACAAGCGTTCGATCGGCAAGCTACCGGACCGTTCGGCCGGGGGCAAGGGCTTCGCAAGGCCCCTGCGGGGCCCGTCGGGACCTCGTCGGGGCGTCGGCGTGTATCGGACTGGCGAACTGTGCGGCCGCACCCATAGGTTGGTGTGCATCACCATCGTTCGGCCTCAGGCGATCACCCAGGAGACCCGTCCTCAACGTGACCCGACCCAGCCCCTTCACTCCGTCCGTGCCACGCGGCTCAACCGTCTGGGCGGCGTTTCTGTTCGGGTGCGTCGCGGCCGGGTGCGGCGACCTGACCCTCACCGATCCGGTGAGCATGGACACCGATGAGACGGTTCCCTCGCTCCAGTTCCAGACGCAACTCCTGACCCTTCCCGAGGCCGTGGAGAAGTGGGGTCGGGGAATGGCCCTGGAGGAGCCGGTGGCCCGCTGGGAGCAGTCATGGGGGGAGTCCAGCTCGGACGCGGAGCGCACCCGGGCGGAGCTCCGCCGCGCGGTGGCGTCCCTCCTGGTCGATCAGGTGGAGAAGGAGGAGCTGGAAGGGCCCCTTGCCGAGCTGGACCGGACTCTGAGCGGCGTTCAGAACCTCCTGGGAGACGACTTTCCCGCTCACCTCAGTCCGGCCCTGGAATCGGCTCGCCACGAGCGGGACCGGGCCCGGGAGTCGCTGGAATCGGCAGACGTGGAGGCGACCCTGGAGCACCTCATGGCCGGAGGAGACGGCCTCCAGTCGGTGACCCCGGGAGCGCTGGCCACGGAGCTCATCGCCGAGGCCGAGAATCAGCTTCGAAGAATCGAGGGCGAGGGCTCGTATTCCCAACAGACGGAGCGAGCCCAGCGCCTCCTCATCGGAGCGCGGGACGCCCTGGAGCGAGACGGAGGGGTGGTGGCGCTGAAGCGGGCGTGGTACGCGGTCCGACTCCTGGACCCCGCCTCCCCCGGGACCGCCACCGACGACGCTCCCTCCGACACTCGCTGACCGGAACCTGGAGCCGGGGAGACGTTCCGGCGCCCTCCCAGCACGAGGACGGATATGACCAATCTCCGCGGGCCCACACTGGCCCTCTGGATGATCCTGCCCCTGATGCTTGCCCTGGGGTCCTGGACCTATGCCCAGGCCCATACGGGGACCACCTGGACGGCGCCCCCTGTTCAGGATGTCGCGGACGCCGCTCAGGACGCCGCTGAGGGGGACGAGCAGGCCGCCGCCGACGAGCAGGAAGTGGAGCCCCGCCCCGGGCCGGTGTACCGGATTCCCATCCACGGCGTCATCGAGCTGGGACTGGCGCCCTTCGTGGAGCGGAGCATCCAGGAGGCCGCCGAAGCCGGAGCCTCGGTGGTGATCATGGACCTGGACACACCCGGAGGGCGGGTGGACGCCGCCGAGCGGATCGCCGACGCCGTGAGCGACTCCGAGGTGCCGGTCTACGCCTTCGTGAACCGGGCCGCCATCTCCGCCGGCGCCCTCATCTCGCTGGCCGCCGACGGCATCTACATGCGTCCGGGCTCCCGTATCGGCGCCGCCACCCCCGTGGACGGCACCGGGGAGACGGCACCTGAGAAGATCGTCTCGGTCATGCGGAGCACCATGCGTTCGCTGGCCGAGGCGCGGGGGCTGGATCCCTCCATCGCCGAGGCAATGGTGGACCCGGACATCGCCATCGAAGGGGTGGTGGAGGCCGGTCGGCTCCTGACCCTGACGCCGTCGGAGGCCGAAGAGGTGGGGTACGCCATTCAGGTGGACCACTGGGACGGTCTCATGGCGACGTTGGGCACCGCCGGAAACGAGGTGCGGGAGCAGTCCCTGAACTGGGCGGAGCGGACGGTGCGCTTCCTCACCCACCCGGTGGTGGCTCCCTTCCTCCTGAGCCTGGGCTTCCTGGGGCTGCTGGTAGAGATCAAGTCGCCCGGAATCGGCCTGGCCGGAGGCGCCGGCGTTCTCTCCCTGGCCCTCTTCTTCGGCTCGCACCTCATCATCGGCCTGGCGGGCATGGAGGGGCTCATGCTCTTCGGGCTAGGGGTGGCCCTGGTCCTGGTCGAGGCGCTCATTCTACCGGGGCTGGGAGTGTTCGGGATTCTGGGCGGGATCGCCATCCTGGCAGGGCTGTACATGTCGCTCCTGGGCGGGATCCCCACCACCGAGGACTACACCCGGGCGGGCATGGTCCTCACCATGACCATCGGCCTCGTAGTGGCCAGCTCGTGGTTCCTCATGCGGCGACTGCCGGCCAACCGGCGGCTCACCCGCCTGGGGATCTTCCTTGGCGAGGAGACGGGTCGGGACACGGGCTACACCTCCTCGGTGCGCCGCGATGAGCTCATGGGGAAGGAGGGCACGGCCATCACCGACCTCCGGCCCTCCGGCACCGGGCTCTTCGACGACGAGCGGGTGGACGTGGTCTCGGAGCAGGAGTGGATCGAGGCCGGCAGCCCCATTCGCATCGTGGCCTCCGAAGGGTACCGGCACGTGGTTCGTCCCGTCCGCTTCCCTGCGGAGGACGACCCGGCGGATCCCGACGAGCTCCACGTGTAGGAGGAGACTGCAGCTGGAACCGTGCCCCGGATGGGGGGTGCTTGCAGGGCGCCGGTCTGATACCCTCCAAGCAGGACCTCACACGCAGGGATAACGCTGACGGGGGCGACGGCGTGCCGCCGCCCCACCACGACGACTTCCTCCAGGAGAACTCCACGGATGACCGAAGATCTGATCTTTGGCACCACGACGCTGGCCCTCATCGGGGCGCTGATCCTCCTCATCGTGATCCTCTGGGTGATCCCGGTCC
>SKVI01000255.1 GCA_007129525.1 Gemmatimonadota bacterium
AAAGGATCACCGCGTGGGGCCTGCGCCGTACCGCCTCGGTGAGCTGTCCCCCCTCCTCGTAGCCCACGTAGCCCGGAGGCGCTCCGATGAGTCGCGCCACCGCGTGCTTCTCCATGTACTCCGACATGTCGATGCGGACCATGGCCCGCTCGTCGTCGAAGAGGAACTCCGACAGCGCCCGGGCCGTCTCGGTCTTCCCCACTCCGGTGGGCCCCAGGAAGATGAACGACCCCACCGGCCGGTCCGGATCCTGGAGCCCCGCCCGGGCCCGGCGTACGGCATTGGCCACCGCGGCGATGGGCTCCTCCTGCCCGATGACCCGTTCGCCCAGAAGTTCTTCCAGGCGGGTCAGGCGGGCCCGCTCCGACTCCAGGAGCCGGTTCACTGGGATCCCGGTCCATTCGCCCACCACGGTGGCGATGTCGTCGGCGTCCACCTCCTCCTTCAGGAACTTGCCCTCGGCCTGGAGCTTCTGGAGCCGCTCCTCGGCGTGCTCCACCTCCTTCTGGGCCTGGGGGATCTCGCTGTACTGGAGCTCGGCCGCCCGCTGCAGGTCGCCGGTGCGGGTGGCCCGCTCGGCCTCGGAGCGGAGCTCGTCGATCCTCTCCTTGTGCTCCTGGAGCCGGGTGATGGCCTCCTTTTCGGCCTGCCAGGTAGCCTTCATGCCGGCACTCTCTTCCCGGAGCTCGGCCAGCTCGGCCTCGATGGCCTCCCGGCGCTCCACCGCCGAGCGGTCCTCCTCGCGACTCAACGCTTCCCGCTCGATCTCGAGCTGGGTGATGCGCCGCTCCACCTCGTCGATCTCCTGGGGGAGGGAGTCGATCTCGATCCGGAGTCGGCTGGCGGCCTCGTCCACCAGGTCGATGGCCTTGTCCGGCAGGAAGCGGCCGCCGATGTAGCGGTCCGAGAGGCGGGCCGCCGCGATGAGGGCCTCGTCCCGGATCCGCACCCCGTGGTGCACCTCGTAGCGCTCCTTGAGTCCCCGCAGAATCGCCACGGCGTCGTCCACGGAGGGCGGAGCCACGAAGACGGGCTGGAAGCGCCGCTCCAGCGCCGGATCCTTCTCAATGTGCTTGCGGTACTCGTCCAGCGTCGTGGCGCCCACCAGCCTGAGCTCGCCACGGGCCAGCATGGGCTTCAGCATGTTCCCGGCGTCCACCGCGCCCTCGGCGGCCCCGGCGCCGACGATGGTGTGGAGCTCGTCGATGAAGACCACGAAGCGGCCCTCGGAGTCGGTGATCTCTTGCAGGACGGCCTTCATCCGCTCTTCGAACTCTCCCCGGAACTTGGCTCCTGCCAGCACGGCCGAGATGTCCAGCTGCACCAGCTTCTTGTCCACCAGCGACGACGGCACGTCGCCGGCCACGATGCGCTGGGCCAGCCCCTCTACGATGGCGGTCTTTCCCACCCCGGGCTCGCCGATGAGGACCGGGTTGTTCTTGGTGCGGCGGCCCAGGACCTTCATGACCCGCCGGATCTCCTCGTCGCGGCCAATGACCGGGTCCAGCTTGCCCTCCCGGGCCAGGTCGGTGAGGTCGCGGGCGTACTTCTCCAGCGCCTGGTACTTGTCCTCGGGAGTCTGGTCCGTGACCCGGTGCGAACCCCGGATCTGCTCCAGGGCTTCGGCCAGGAGCGTTCGCGAGAGGCCCGCCTCGGTCAGGATGCGGCCTGCGTCGTCCTTCTCCTGGGTGAGGCCCAGCAGGAGGTGCTCGGTGGAGATGTACTCGTCACCCAGCTCCCGGGCCGCCTTCTCCGCGGCCTCCAGCGCCTTGCGGAGTGCCCGGGCCAGGCTCGGGTCACTTCCTCCCTCCACCCGGCCATAGCGTCCCAACGCCTCCTCCACCTGACCCGCCAACCGTCCGGGGGCCACCCCCGCCTTCTCCAGGATGGGCCGGACGATCCCGTCGTCCTGCTCCAGGAGGGCCGCCAGGAGATGCACGCCGGCCACCTCCGGATGCCCCCGGTCCCGGGCCATGCGGGCCGCCGCCTGGATGGCCTCGCCCGCCTTCACCGTAAATCGATCCATGCTCGCCATGGTGCCTCTCTCCTCCGTTCGCCTGATATGCAGGAAGGGCTGTCAGAACGGCAGGCGCCGCCCCGGCCCCTCTCCCGGAAACCCCGCCGAGTCGGCGGAGACCGGTCTGGGTCGTCGATGCTGCCCTTGTATGTGACTCAAGATCCGGGCCAGGCGACCCGGCGCAGGGGAGATGACCCGCGGTGAAGGAGATGTGCCGGGGTCAACCGCCGGGAAGTGGATCGCCCACCACCCGCTTCATGAGGGTTCCGGCCGGAATCACGTCGCCGCTCCGGAGCCCGTTCATGACCCCTACGGTGGCCAGGTCCACGGTGGAGGGATGGCGCTGCTGGAAACCTTCCAACGTCATCTCGCTCTGGGTGCGGACCACCTCGATGGTCCGGGGCTGCACGTCCAGGATGGCCCGGTCGGTGACCGGCCGGAAGGAGCGAACGGCCTGGCTGAGGGCCGACTGGCGAGCGCTCCACGAGGCCTGGGTCGAGTACCCCAGCACCCTGAAGGTCCGGTCCTGGTGGCGAACGAAGACCACGTACCCCCGGAAGGCGGCGTTCTCAGCCTGCACCCGGAACTCGGCCGAGGCCGCTGGGAGGTCGTTCACGGACTGGTCCGACGTGCCGATGACCTCGATGCCCTCGCCGGCCAGGAAGCTGCGCCGAGCCTCCGAGGGCGAGGCCTCGGACGCCAGCGCCAGGAGGACCACGGCATCCTGCTCCCCGCTCACCCCCTGCACCTCCTGCCGGGTGTTGGCCGTGCTCCAGCCCCGGGGGTAGTCCAGTCGGAAGGCCATCTCCGGATGGTAGAAAACGTTGTCCCGGAAGTAGCCCTCCCGGGGGTTCGTCCCGAAGATCATTCCGTCCAGGCGCTCCAGGTACCCCTCCCTGTCGTCCCGGGCGCCCTGGTACTCCGGATCGTCACCGGTGGTTCGGGCCAGGATCCGGTCACGGCGATCCATGGGATCGGGGTGGGTGGAGAGGAAGCCGGGAATCCGGTCGCCGTCCGCCGCCCCCGACGCCTGGGCCAGCATCTCGAAGACCCGGGCCACCGCCCGGGGATCGTAATCGTCCCCGCTCATGTAGCGCAGCCCCAGGTCGTCGGCCTCCCGCTCCGCGTCCCGGGAGTTGCTGAGGAAGAGAAGCTGCAGTCCGGCCCCTGCCGCCTCACCGAACGGACGCAACTCCGGAACCAGGATCATGCCCAGCCCCAGGCCCACCTGGGCCAGCTGGGCCTGGCTCACCCGGGTGATCCCGTGCCGGGCGGTGACGTGGCCGATCTCGTGGCCCACGATGCCGGCCAGCTCCGCGTCGGAGTTCAGGTGGCTCAGGATCCCCCGAGTCACGTAGATGTACCCGCCGGGGAGAGCGAAGGCGTTGATGGTGGGATCGTCCAGGATCCGGAAGGTCCAGGGGAGGTCCGGTCGCTCCGAGTCAGCCGCCATGCGCTGGCCCATGTCGTCGATCCAGGCGGCTAGCTGCGGGTCGTCGTAGACTCCCAACGAGGCGCTGATGTCCTGATCCGCCTGCCGTCCCATCTCGATTTCCTGGCTCTCGGTGAAGAGGACGAACTGGCGCTGGCCGGTAACCGGGTTTACTGCGCAGCTCTGGAGGAGCGGCGCCAGGGCGAGGGCCAGGATCGGAAAGAAACGGGGCAGCATGCGTAGCATGGCAGGTCGCCTCGGTGGAAGGGACGTCGCGCCGGACGAGCCCCGGGCGCGCTCGGGGTCAGCTGACTTCTACCCGGTGCCGAGCCGCCGGTTCATCGACTCCGTCCTCCCGAGGTGGGTCAGAACCAGGGCGCCACCAGAATTGCGTTGGCGTAGAGCTGCCACCCGGAGTACCAGAACATCCGAAAGAGGGGATCGTCGGAGAAGAGTATGACCCGTCCCGAGCCCATCCGGCGATCCGCCAGCCACGTGCTCCGGTCCAGTCGCTCCAGGTTGGACTCCGAGATCACCCCGGAGATCCGGTCCAGGCCCTCCGGAAAGTAGATGGGCGACTCGAAGGCCTCCGTGGGTTCGAAGGTGTTGCCGGTGGAGAGAACGAACAGGGCATCGTCATGCTGGCCCGTCGCAGCCCCGAACACCAGCGGATGGTCCGGATCCAGGACCCCCTTCAGGATCGTTCCCGGGACCCGCTCCAACCAGGCTTCCATCTCCCGCTCCTCGCGGCTCCGAAGAGCGTCCTGGAGTCTTTGGTCCCGGTCCTCCTCCTCGTCTTCCAACGCGGTTCGCCGCTCGATCTCGGCCAGTGACTCGCCCAGATTTCGGCTGGCGCTTCCGGCGGCCACCAGCGTTCCCCCGGCCCGCACCCAGTCGCGGAGGCGGTCCATGCCCCCGTCCCCCAGCGCCCCGGTCGAGGTGCCCGGCGGGGCCACGATCACGTCGTAGTCCGAGAGGTCCAGGGAGTTCACGTCCGACACGTTCACCGCATCGAAGGGCATGTCCAGCACCTGCTCCAGGAAGTGCCAGTGGGCACCGAAGCCGGTGGCCGCCGTGCCCTCGCCGCCCAACAGCGCCAGGCGTGGAAGCTTCAGAGCGGCGCGGTCGTTGGTCCCCAGGTCCGGCCCGGTGTCGGTCAGGGCCGTCTCGATGGGTGTGACCATGGCCGCCAGCCCCGAGTCTTCGAGGCGCCGGTCCAGCTCCTCGTTTCGGCCCTGCGGAAAAAAGAGGGTCCCCTGGGCGTAGTGGATGGCTCCCAGCGAAAAGGAGTCAGCCATGGCGTACGCCCGGCCCCCTTCCTCCAGAAACTGCACCAACCCCCGCGCATTGGAGAAGGAGGGCGGGAGCAGGTAACCGAAGTCGCCCCGGGCCGGAAGCGTGGATCCGCCTTCGTCCCGCACCTCGTCCACCGAACGCCACTCTCCCCCTACCGCCTGTGTCGACGAATGGGCTTCCACGCCGTACGCGTACGGCAGGGCCCAGGCGGTGATGTCGTACGACGAGGTTCCCTCCAGCAGGTTGTCCGGCCGAAGGAGGGCGCCGGCGAGCCGACCCCGGGGCTGCCGGGCCCGCACCCGGTAGGTCCCGGCCGGGAACGAGGCGCGAGCCTGGTAGCCCGGATGGGGATCCACGTCCACCCCCACGTCCTCGGCGAGCTCCTCCACCTCGATGTCGTGCATTCGCAGGAGGCGGACCAGCGCCCGGGTCCGGCTGGGGTCGTGCCCGGGAACCAGATAGGTGTCGTCCAGTCCCTCGTCGATGTCGCGATGGAAGCCGGCGAAGCCCAGGAGGAGATCGGACTTCCCCTCGGCGGTGGTTCGGAGGGTGGCGTTGCCGGTGGTGCGGTGGCCCAGGGCCCGGTCCCGGAGGGTCAGGATGGTTCCGTCGGGCCGCTCCACCGTCCGGCCACCGAACCCGCCGCCCCCCTGCTCGTAGGTCATGCCCACGGCCCCTACCAGTGAGGGCCAGGAATCGCCGTAGCCCGGGTAGAAGAGATCGAAGTTCTGGCCGGTGTAGTAGAGGAGCCCCTCGGCGTCCATGGCCCGGGCGTTGCCGTGCCCGAATCGCTCACCCCATTCCAGGATGTGCTCCGGAAAAATGTCGTTGATGGGCTCGGCCGCCGGAAAGAAGAAGTAGCTGGACCGGTAGCCCATTTCATGGAAGTCCACGTGGACCTGGGGATTGTAGCGGTGGAAGCGGACCAGGCGGTCTCGGGTCTCCTGCTGGCTGAGCCAGGCCCAGTCCCGGTTCAGGTCGAAGAGGTAGTGGTTGAAGCGCCCTCCGGGCCACGGCTCACGCCGTTCGCGAGTGCGGGTGTCGGGGTTGTCCCGGAGCTGCGCCGCGGACCGGTAGAAGTTCACGTAGCGGTCCCGGCCATCCGGGTTGGCCACCGGATCCATGACCACCACCACCGAGTCCAGCACACCCTCCACGTCCGGGGCGCCCGAGGCCAGGTCCCACGCTGTCCACATGGCGGCCTCCGGTGACGAGCTCTCGTTACCGTGCACCCCGTAGGTGAAATAGACCACCGCGGGGTTCGTGGCGGCGATCTCCCGGGCGCGCTCCTCCGAGGTCTCGGGATCCATGAGCTCCCGGTTCGCTGCAAGGATCTCGTCCATCCGCTCCCGGTGGTCCGGCAGGGCGATGAGCACCTGCACCAGGGGCCGCCCCTCGATGGTCTCACCGTAGGTGTCCACCGTCACCAGCTCCGACGCCTCGGCCAGCGCCTCCATGTAGCGCTCGACCCCCGAGGTGCGGGTGAAGCGCTCGCCGATCTCGTAGCCCAGCACGTCGGCGGGGGCGGGGACCGTCTGGGCCTCCAGGACGGCGGACGGCGCAAGGACCAGGACCGTCAGGAGAGGCAGAGCGATGCGAAATATGGAACGCTTCATGGAGTCCAGTGGTCAGAGGTGTGACGCGAACGTCGAAGACGGAGCAGGGGCATCGGGGCCGCCGACAATCGGACCAAAGGTATGCCGGTGGCTTTGAACGGGGCAACCGCCCAGGATCCGGGACCCCAGGCGCGATGGCCTCCATGGGATCGAGCCTTGACCGGGATCCGCCCCGCTCGCCACCTTCCGCTGCCGCACCCACCGCCTGCTCGTGGTCCACGGCGTGCCTCTTCCCGCACACCCCCAATCCGCCTCTCATGAACAATTTTCGCACCCGTTTTCGCCTCGGCCTCGGCCCCGCGGCACTCATCCTGATCCTCGTGACGGTCCCGGTCGCCTGTGACCCCGGATTCCCCACTTCCGAAGGCGAGGCGTCGGTGGACCGGGACACCTTCGTGGAGGTCTACGTGGAGCTGCGATTGGCCGCCCTGGAATGGGAGTCGGGGAGGATCCCCGAGGCCGAACGGGATCGGGTCCTGACCGAGCACGGGGTGAGCGAGGACGACCTTCGGGAGTTCATCGAGGTACATGGGCGAAATGTGCCCTTCATGAACGACATCTGGCAGGAGGTCGCCGACCGCATCCGGGAAGAGATGGAGCCCGAGGAGGGGCTCCCGGGCCTCCCCGAGGGCGAGCTGGAGCTGGATCCCGGCGGCGAGGTCCGGTAGCGGGCCCAGGGGACTCAGTGGAGCCGGAAGCTCATCCCGATGCCCAGCCCACTCCGGTCCCCCACCGAAGCTCCGAAGCGGATGGCCCACCCGGGATCGAAGGCCAGGTCGACGCCCAGGTCCAGGGCCAGCGCCAGCGACAGCTCGTCCCTGGGCGGATGGGTGTCGCCGAACCAGGCATCCAGGACCACCCTCGGCCCGAAGTAGGGATTGAACCAGACCCCGTCGGACTCGAAGTCCCGGCCCAGGGCCACTCCCAGGGGAAGGCTCACCAGGATGTCGTCGCCCACCCCGAGCCCCCCACCGGTGACCCACGCCACGTCCAGGGGGAAGTCCGCCGAGTGCCGGACCAGGTATCCCGACACGTCCAGGCCACCGTAGACGGCCAGATCACCTCCACGTCCCTCGGCCAGGCCCAGGCGGTACCCGACGCCGCCGGGAGCCGTGGATCCCCTCCAGGTGCTGAGGACGCCGATCCCGTCGCCGGGTCCCGGACCCGGATCCACCAGGTAGACGCCCCACCCGGCGGGTGAGTTGGGTGCCACCAGGAGAGGTGCATCCCACGCCACCTGGCCTTTGGCCGGCGCCGCCGTCAGAAGTAGGAGAAACCCAGCCACCAACCCCATCGTCATGAATCTCATCGCGTGCAGCTCCCTGATGTGTCAGGTTCTGTTGTGAGACGTCGCACCCGCGGGTCGGGCATCCACAGCAAGCCCGATGCCGCAGCCCGGATCGCCTCCCAGACTCGTGAAATATAGTCAGCGTGAGACGTTGCGGGAGCGGGTGGGGCCGCGATGCGCCCCGGAGAGACGGCGAGGATTCCACCCCTCCCCCCGGAAATCATTTCCCATAGGCAGCCGAAGTACGTTATTCTTGCAAGGGATAGAGCGATCCTCCATCACCGCCCGGAGTAGCTGACATGAGCAAGAATGGTGCAAGCGCACCCGAGTTCCCGAGCCTGGACGCGACCGATCGGAAGATCCTGGCCCTCCTCCAGGAGAACGCCCGGATCTCCAACGCTGAGATCGGCCGGCGTATCGACCTGGCCGCGTCGGCCGTCCATCACCGGATTCGCAAGCTCGAGGAGTCCGGTGTGATCCGGGGCTACGAAGCCAGCGTGGACCCGCGGGCGTTGGACTTCGACCTGGTCTCCTTCGTCCGGGTGCAGACCGGACCCGGCGCCCGAGCCGCTGAGATCACCGAGGAGCTGGCCGACATTTCCGAGGTCCAGGAAGTCCACCGGGTGGTGGGTGAGGACTGTTTCTTCGTCAAGGTCCGGGTACGGGATCCGGACGCCCTGGCCCACCTCCTGGACCACCAGATCCAGACAATCCCCAACGTGGCCTCCACCCGCACCACGATCGTGCTCACCACCGCGAAGGAGAGCCGCATCCTCCCGGTGACCTGAGCCCCCTCGGACATCCTCCAGGCACGACTCACCGGCGACGCCGTCCCCCCCGGTCCCACCGCATCCTTCCCCGGACCAGGTGCCAGCACCGACGGAGCACGACCGCTACGCCCCCCCCCGGCCTTCCACACGATTCCATCTCCGTTCCCCTGAAGTGCGCACGATACGTGCTGTGATATGGGTACATTGACAACGTAACGATCCTGACATACCGTTTTGTTGTACGATTCGTACCTGCTCCCTCCCCCTCTGCCCTCCATCGTAGTGGGGGGGTGTCCCGCCCCTGAACGCAAGGAGCCCTCCATGCCCCATCCACGTTCGATCCAATTCACACGTTCTCTTGTGGTACCGATTCTCGCCGTCGCACTCCTGCTGTGGGCTTGTGACAGCAACGGCGACGCTCCCCCCACCGAGCCGGAGCACGGCTCCGTCGCCGGCCAGGTCCTGGACCTGCAGGGTCAGGGCATCGCCGGAGCCGCGCTCAGCCTGGAGCGTACCGGCGACACACCCAGATCCACGACCAGCGCCTCCGACGGCGGCTTCCAGTTCGCTGAGGTACCAACGGGAAGCTGGACCCTTGCCATCACGCCCCCCTCCGGCTGGGCCCTGGCCGCCGGACAGTCGGCGGAGCAATCCGTCAACGTCCAGGCCGGCGCCACCTCCGAGACGAGCTTTCAGCTCGCGACCGAAGCCCAGGATGCCGCGACGGTATCCGGCAACATTCAACACGACGGCTGGGGCGTAGCGGGGGTCCACCTCCTGCTTCGGGATCCCTCAGGTGACGAAACCGAAGTCACCACCGAGGCTGACGGGGACTTCCACCTCGAAGCCGCCGAGCCGGGTGACCTGGAGTTGGAGATCACACCCCCCGATTACTTCGACCTCGCCGCAGGGGAGGAGCAGGTTCGGACCCTCACCGTGGGCTCCGGCGAATCCGAATCACTGACGGTGCAGCTGTCTCCCGTCACCGAGCAGGAGACCGTGGAGGTGGAGCTTCTGGGGAACCTCACCTTCTCGCCGTCCCAGGTCACCGCGACGCCGGGTACCCGGATCCGGTGGATCAACGCCGAGTCCATGGCTCACACGGTGACCCCCGAGGGCCATGACGCCTGGAGCAGCGCCAGCCTGACCAGTGCGGGCGACACCTTCGAGGTCGTGCTGAACAACCCCGGTGAGTTTCCCTACTTCTGCCAGCCGCATCAGGCCGACGAGATGGAGGGAACCGTCGTGATCCAACCATGATCGGGCGCCGTCGGACGGATCTGAAGCCAGCATGCCTCACCTGGAATCCCAAGGAGTGCATCCACATGAGCCGGAGTCAACCCGCTGCCCTCCTCCGAGCCCTGGTCACCCTCGCCGCGGTCTTCCTGGTCCTCCAGGGGTGCGGAAACGACGACTCCCCCACCGAGCCCCAGACCGGCACGGTGGAGATCCAGCTCCAGGCGGAAAGCTTCCAACCCGGAGACGTGCTGATCGAGCCGGGCACCACGGTGCGCTGGGTGAACGCGCAGTCCATCCAACACACCATCACTCCCGACGGCCACAACGAGTGGGAGCGCGCCGTCGTCACCGAGGCCAATGAGGTTTTCGAGCACACCTTCCACGACGAGGGCACCTTCCCCTACTTCTGCGAGCCCCACCAGGCGGTGGGTATGACGGGCCGGATCCGGGTGGAGGGATCGTGAGGCGGTGGCTGCGGGGCAGGTGGCACGCACAGGGCGCCGGGGTGGTGCTGGCGGCGATGGCGGTGTGTCTCCTGGCTCCCGATTCCGGCCAGGCGCAGGGCGTGCTGGACCGCTCGCCCAACGTGTCGGGCGGCTGGGTGGGGGAGCCCGGGGCGGCTCACTTCAACCTGCTGCACCGCTTCTGGGTGGTGAACTCCGGAGACGATGACAAGTTGGTCAACTCCCCCACCATGCTCGTTGCGGCACCCCTCCCCGGGCGCACTCTGGTGGGTGCCCGTTACGCCAGCAACTCGCTTGTGGCCGACGGGCGCTTCAATGAGTGGGAAGTCTTCGGCCGTTGGGGGATCATGCAGAGCGACACGTGGCCACTGGATCTGGCCGTCACCGGAGGCTACAACGCCGCCGCCGGAAGCCTGGACGCGGAGGTGGCTGGAACGTTTCCTGTGAGGAGCGTGCGCGTGCTGGGAGCGGTCCGCGGGTTCTCCGACGCACGGGGATCCGATAACGCCGGTTGGGCCGCCTCCGGGGGCGCCGTGGTGCGGCTCAGGGACCACGTGGCCCTGGCCGGCGATCTGGGGGCCTCCTGGATCGACGGCGAACGCTCCCGCACCGTCTGGGGAGCGGCTCTACAGCTCCGGATCCCCACCACCCCGCACACGGTCTCGCTGCAGGCCACCAACAGCCGCACGGGTACCCTCCAGGGGGCATCCACCCGCGACCGGACGACGTGGGGGTTCGAGTTCACCGTGCCGGTGACCTTCGCCCGCTACTCCGAGCGGTTTCGCTCGCCCCGCGAAGCGGTCCGACCCGACTCCTCCGCGAACGGCGTGGTGGAGGTCACCATGAGCGCCGACCTCCGCTTCGTGCCCGACACGGTGGAGGTGCAGGTGGGCGATACGGTGGTCTGGACCAACACCAGCCAGGAGGTTCATACGGTGACCGCCCACCCGGAGCGGGTTCGGGACCCGGACCAGGTGACCCTCCCGGAGGGGGCCGCGCCCTTCGACTCGGGCAACATGTTCGAAGGCGACGTCTTCCGCCACGTATTCACCGTACCGGGAACCTACGCCTACGTCTGCGTGCCCCATGACCTGGCGGGGATGGTGGGGGTGGTGGTGGTGCGGGAGGGCGGGTAGCCCCTTCCCTACTCCCACTCGATGGTGGCGGGGGGCTTCGAGCTCACGTCGTAGGTGACCCGGTTCACGCCGGCCACCTCGTTGATGATCCGGGTCGAGATCCGACTCAGCACGTCGTGGGGGAAGTGGTACCAGTCGGCGGTCATCCCGTCTCGGGAGGTCACCGCCCGGAGGGCGATGACGTTCTCGTAGGTGCGGCTGTCGCCCATGACGCCGACGGACCGGATGGGCAGGAGCACGGCGAACGCCTGCCAGATCTCGTCGTAGAGCCCCGCCTCGCGGATCTCCTCGAGGTAGATGGCGTCGGCCTCTCTGAGCACCGCGAGTCGGTCCTCGGTCACCTCTCCCAGCACCCGGATCCCCAGGCCGGGGCCGGGGAAGGGATGCCGGCCCACGAAGTCTTCGGGGAGCCCCAGCTCGCGCCCCACGTTCCGGACCTCGTCCTTGAAGAGCTCCCGGAGGGGCTCGATGAGCTGGAAGGGCATCTCCTCGGGCAGGCCGCCCACGTTGTGGTGGGTCTTGATGGTCACCGAGGGGCCGCCGGTGCTCACGGATTCAATGACATCGGGATACAGGGTGCCCTGCACCAGGAAGCGGGCGTCGTCGCCCTCCCGCTTCGCCGTCTCCTCGAAGATCCGGATGAAAGTGTTGCCGATAGCCTTCCGCTTCTCTTCGGGGTCCACGATCCCCTCCACCGCCTCCAGGAACTCCCGGCGGGCGTCCACTACCACCAGCCGAATGCCCATGTGCCTGCGGAAGGTCCGCTCCACGCTCTCGCGCTCGTTCTTTCGCAGGAGCCCGTTGTCCACGAAGATGCAGGTGAGACGGTCGCCTACGGCCCGGTGGACCAGCGCCGCCGCCACCGACGAGTCCACCCCGCCCGAGAGCCCGCAGATGACGTGCTCGTCACCAGCCTGCTCGGCGATCCGGG
Organism: Gemmatimonadota bacterium; assembly: GCA_007129525.1. GTDB lineage: Bacteria > Gemmatimonadota > Gemmatimonadetes > Longimicrobiales > Gaopeijiaceae > PWLA01. Next base: position 12,190 of record SKVI01000255.1, read on the forward strand.
CCACCGCCTGGTCTACGAAGGCGCCGGGAGTCCAGGTGGGCTCGCACCCGGCGATGCGGAAGAGGAAGTTGGAGAGGATCTCCTCGCCCCGGGGCGTATGGGCCACCTCGGGGTGGAACTGGACCCCGTAGATCTCCCGGTCCGCGGCCCCGAAGGCCGCCACCGGCAGGGTGGCGGTAGAGGCCAGCGCCCGGTATCCCGGCGGAGGCTCGTCCACGTGGTCGCCGTGCGAGCACCAGACGCGAGCCGGCTCGTCCGGGTCGAACCCCTCAAAGAGGGGATCTCCCCCCGACACCCGGAGGTCGGCCCGCCCGTATTCACGGGTGCCGTGGTGGACCTTCCCGCCCTCCAGCTGGGCAATGAGCTGCATGCCGTAGCAGATCCCCAGAATGGGAATCTCCAGCGTCAGGAGCGCCGGATCCAGGGTGGGCACTCCCTCGTCGTAGACCGATGCCGGCCCGCCCGAGAGGATGATCCCCGCCGGCGCCCACTCCCGGATCCAGTCCAGGCTGCGGGTGGGCGGATGGATCTCGCAGAAGACCCGTTCCTCCCGGATTCGCCGCGCAATGAGCTGGGTGTACTGTGAGCCGTAGTCCAGGATCAGGATGCGCTTGTGATCCTGGGCCATGTCGCTCCGGGCCGGGCTTTCGGAAGGGGTATCGGTCATGGCAAGAGGGGTTCGGGCCGGGGTGTCGTAGGGGTACGGGACAGCGGAGCGCTCAATCCGTCCGGGGAGGCACGATCTCGCCCCGGAGCAGATCGTCCACCGTTTCGCGGCGGCGAACCAGCAGGGGGCGCCCGTCCTCCACCATGATCTCGGCGGGGCGTCGTCTGGCGTTGTAGTTCGAGGCCATGGCGAAGCCGTAGGCCCCGGCGGTCCCCACGGCCAGGAGCTCGCCCGGTCGAGGCAGGGGCATGGGGCGGCCCCGGGCCAGGAAGTCCCCGGTCTCACAGACGGGTCCCACGACGTCCACTGGCGTCACCTCCCGGACCTCCTTCGGGTCGATCCGCACCGGCTCGATCCGGTGCCACCCTCCGTAATGGGACGGGCGAAGGAGCTCGGTCATGCCGCCGTCGGTGATCACGAAGGTCTTGCCGCCAGAGCTTTTCACGTAGTGGACCCGGGTCAGGAGGACCCCGGCGTGGCCTACCACGGACCGACCGGGCTCCAGCACCAGGCGCAGGTTTCGGCCAACCAGCTCGGGAACCAGGGCGTCCGCCAGCTCTCCCAGCGGAAGGCCCGGCTCGCCGTCGTAGCCCACCCCGAATCCCCCGCCCAGGTCCAGGTACTCCAGCTCCACTCCCTCCGAGGCCAGCTCGTCCACCATCTCCAGGAGGACCGCCAGCGCATCGGTGTAGGGCGTGACCTCGACGATCTGGGAGCCGATGTGGGCCCCGATCCCCCGGACCCGGAGATGGGAGGAGCCGTGGGCGTGCCGATACAGCGCCATGGCTTCACTCACCGGCACGCCGAACTTGGAGGCGGCGTGCCCCGTCCGGGTGTACTCGTGGGGCGTCGGAGACTCCACGTCGGGATTCACCCGGATGGCCACCGGAGCCGGCGAGCCGAGACGCTGGGCCACCGACTCCAGGAGCTCCAGCTCGCCGCGGCTCTCGACGTGGAAGGCGTGCACGCCGGCCTCCAGCGCGTCCTCCATCTCCCGGGCCGTCTTGCCCACCCCGGCGAATACGATTCGGCGAGCGGGGATTCCGGCGGTGAGGGCCCGGTGGAGCTCGCCCCCACTCACGATGTCGGCCCCCGCGCCGGCGCTGCCAATCCGGTTCAGCACCGCCAGGTTTCCGTTGGCCTTTACCGAGTAGGCCAGGAGGAAGCCCACCCCGGAGAACGTCTCCTGGAAGTGGCGTACCCGAGCCTCGATCCCCTCCGCGTCATAGACGTAGAGGGGCGTGCCGAAGCGCCGGGCCAGTCCGTCGAGGGCCAGGTCCCGGCAGTGGAGCACCCCCCCGATGCGCGGGAACCCCGGAGCCAGACCGACCAGATCGCCGGTCAGTACGCCCTCGCCCACATCACCTCCATCTTCGACTCGCCCCCGCCGATGCAGCGGGTCGGTGCCGTGTCGGACCGAAAGTCGGAATCGGGAATGCACCGGAGGGTGGCCTTCGTCTCGGCCTTCACCCGTTCCTCCACCGCCGGGTCGCCGCTCCAGCCGGTGTAGACGAAGCCGCCGGGACCCTCCAGGATCTCCTTCAACTCGTCGAAGCTCGTCACCCCCCGGTGGGAGTGAGCCTCCCGCCGGGCCCGGGCCGCCTCCAGGAGCTCGTTCTGGAACGCTTCCAGCCGATCCGGCAACTCGGCCACAGCCTGGGCTTCGGGGAGGAAGGCCTTCCGGTCCTCGCCCTCGCCCGTCAGCCGTTTCACCAGGACCACCTGCTCCTTGGCCAGATCCCGCGGGCCGATCTCCAGGCGGAAGGGGACGCCCTTTCGCTCCCACTCATAGAACTTTGCCCCCGGGTTCAGGTGGTCCCGGTCGTCGACCCGGACCCGCACCCCCGCGTCGGTGAGCCGGTCGCGGAGCTCATGGGCCTTCCCCACGACATCCTCCCGCTCCTCTTCCTTCCGGTAGATGGGGACCACCACCACCTGGGCCGGAGCCAGACGGGGCGGCACCACGATCCCGGTGTCGTCGCCGTGGGTCATGACCATGCCCCCCACCAGACGGGTGGACACACCCCACGAGGTGTTCCAGGCATACTCCTCCTTCCCCTCCTCGCTCTGGAAGGTGAGACCGAACTGCCGCGAGAAGTTCTGGCCCAGGTTGTGCGAGGTGCCGGCCTGCAGCGCCCGCCGGTCCTGCATCATGGCCTCGCAGGTGTAGGTCCGGACCGCACCGGCGAACTTCTCGGCGTCGCTCTTGAGACCCGTCACCACCGGCATGGCGATCCACTCCTCCATGAAGGTGCGGTAGACGTCCAGCATCCGGAGCGTCTCTTCCTGGGCCTCGGCATCGGTCGCGTGGGCGGTGTGCCCCTCCTGCCAGAGGAATTCGGCCGTGCGCAGAAAGAGCCGGGTGCGGAGCTCCCACCGCATGACGTTGGCCCACTGGTTCAGGAGCACCGGCAGGTCCCGGTACGACTGCACCCACTTGGCGTACATGGAGTAGATGATGGTCTCCGACGTGGGTCGTATCACCAGCGGCTCTTCCAGCTCCTTGCCGCCGGCGTGGGTCACCACGGCCAGCTCGGGCTTGAAGCCCTCCACGTGCTCCTTTTCCCGTTCGATGAAGCTCATGGGGATCAGGAGAGGGAAATAGGCGTTCTCGTGCCCCGTGGCCTTGAACATGTCGTCCAGGGCGCGCTGCATCCGCTCCCAGATGCCGAAGCCCCAGGGGCGGATCACCATGCTTCCGCGAACGGGCGAATGATCGGCCAGCTCGGCTCGCTGGACCACCTCGTTGTACCAGGCGCTGAAGTCGTCTGCGCGGGGCGTCAATGCTTTCTCGTCGGCCATCTATCGGTCTGCTCCTTCAGGAGTCGTCGAGTCACGTGTCACGTGAGGGCGTGTGGCTGCCCGGGTTCACTTCGGTGCCGGCGGGTCCTTGGACGCTTTGTCAGAGCCGTCCCTGCTACGGCGCCGGCCCCGTCCAAAGACCACGGCCGCCGGGACCACGATGAGCAGGAGCGAGAGCACCGCCCATGTGGGCCTCAGGGGGAGATCCGTTCCCGAGCTGAGCAGGAACGCAACGAACCCTCCGCCCGCCAGGGCCAGCAGAACGGCGGCCACCATGATGAAGTACTCCAGCACGTTGAGGCGCCGGATCGCCCTCTCCATGTCTTTCCGGACCTCCCGGAATCCATCTCCCTCCGTCACGGGGTCAGCTCTCCCCCGCCGCGGGCTTCGGATGCAGGAGCTCGGCCACGGGGATCTCCCGCTCGTCCCCGCTTTCCATGTCGCGGAGCAGGGCCACCTCGCGAGCCACCTCGTCGGGGCCCAGGATGATGGTTTCCCGAGCTCCTTCGTTGGCAGCCGCGGAGAACTGCTTCCGGACGGACTGGCCCCGAACCCCGTACACCACCGAACGTCCCGAATCCCGAAGGGCACGGGCCGTGCGACGGGCCAGCGAAGCCTGTTCGTCGCCGATCACCACGATGAAGTGGTCCACGGCCCGTTGGTAGTCCGGGACGAGTTCCCGGTCAGCCAGCAGATCCCCCAGCACCACGTCGCCCATCCCGAATCCCACGGCGGAAAGAGGCTCGCCCCCCACAAGTTCCAGGAGATCGTCGTAACGGCCCCCGCCGCAGATGGCCCGGAACTCCCCCTGCGCGTCGAAGACTTCGAACACGATTCCCGTGTAGTAGGCCAGGCCCCGAACGATGCTCAGATCGAAGGCCACGAAGTCGGCCAGCCCCAGGTCCTCCAGGGTGCCCAGAAACTCCCGCATCTCGGCCACCCTGCGGGTCACCTCCGGGTCCTGGGCGAAGGCTTGGGCCACCGTATCCAGCTCCGGTTCATGGAAGAGTTCCAGGATCCGCCGGCCCGTCTCCTCGGTGAGCCCCACCTCTTCGGTGAACCGCTCCAGAATCCGCTCCCGGGGCTCCCGCTCCACCTTGTCCACTACGGCGTAGGTGGCCAGGAGCGAGGACTCCGGCACCCCGATGCTGGTGAGGATCGAGGCAAGGAGTCGGCGGTCCGAGACCCGGGCACGAATGTCATCGACGCCCAGGCCCAGCTCCCGGAGGCCGTCCAGCGCCACCGCCAGCACCTCGGCGTCGGCCTCCACCCCGTCGGCGCCCACCAGATCCACGTTCCACTGAAAATGCTCCCGCAGGCGCCCACGCTGCTGCCGCTCGTAGCGAAAGAGCTGAGGGATGGAGAACCACCGAATGGGCTTGGGCATCGCCCGACTGCGCTCGCCCAGGATCCGGGCCAGTGAAGGGGTCATCTCGGGACGCAGCGACACCTCCCGTCCGCCCTTGTCCGTGAAGTTGTACAGCTGGCCCACGATCTCGTCACCGCTCTTCTGGGTGTAGAGCTCCAGCTCCTCCAGAGGCGGCCCGTCGTACTCCAGAAAGCCGTAGCGCCGGGAAACCCGGCGCCAGACGTCGAAGAGGTGATTACGAAGGGCCATCTCCTCGGGCGGAAAGTCCCTGAATCCCGGAAGTTTGGCGAATTCTCTGACTTTGGACATGGCGCGAATCTATTCGAAATCCGAGGATGGGGGCAAGGCTTCGGGAGGGACCCGTCCCATGACCTGCAGGGCCTCTCCCACCAGCCGAAACGAACCGGTGACCACACCGGTCGCTCCTTCTGTCATGAGCCCCCGGGCCCGGTCCAGCGCCCGCCCTGCGTCCGGCTCGATGTGCACCTCCATCTCCGACGGAAGTGCAGCGCGGGCTTCCCCGGGATTCCAGACCCGGGAGGAGTGGATGCCCGACGGCGTGGTGAGCACGACCGCATCCAGAGCGGGGGCCAGGCGAGAGAGAACGGCGGCGTGGTCCTTGTCGGCCAGGATCCCGACCACGCCCACCCGGGGCCGGGGGGCCGCCACCCGGTCCAGCGTCGACGCCAGCGCCTCTGCGGCGGCCGCGTTGTGGGCCACGTCCAGCACCCAGAGGCGGTTCCCTTCCCGTTCCACCTGAAACCGCCCGGGAATCCGCACCCCCGCCACACTCCTCCTGATCTCCTCGGCGCCCACAGCGATCCTGGGCGGCAGTCCCTCCAGCGACCTTATCGCCAGGGCCACATTGGAAAAGTGGTGTCGGCCCACCAGGGGAGACGTGAGCTCGAGGCGCCCCCAGCGGCGAGTGGGCAGGGAGACGGTGATCCCCTCCATGCCCAGGGTACCCGAAGGCTCCGGCACTCGGATCAGCGGGGCGCCCAGGGTGGCGGCCTCCCGGGTCAGCACCTCCAGGACATCCGCCTCCCGCGCCGTGGTGTACGCCGGCACCCCGGGTTTCAGTATGCCGGCCTTCTCCCTGGCAATGGCGGCCAGATCCCGGCCCAGGAGGCTGCGGTGCTCCAACCCCACGTTCGTAATGGCGGTCACCAGCGGTTCCACCACGTTCGTGGCGTCCAACCGGCCGCCAAGACCCACCTCCACAACCGCCACCTCCACCCGAGCCCGCTCCAGCGCCAGGAAGGCCAGCGCGGTGGCGGCCTCGAACCGGGACGGCTCCTCCCGCAGGAGGAGGGGGCGAAGCTCGTCGGCCGCCGCCTCCAGCGCCAGGTCCGACAGGGGCCGACCTTCCACGAGGATCCGTTCTCGAAAGGAGATGAGGTCCGGCGAGGTGTACAGCCCGACCCGGAGTCCGGTCTCCCGCAGGATCGACGCCCAGATCCAGGCTACCGTCCCCTTCCCGTTGGTCCCTCCCACGTGAAGGATGGGAGTGGTCCGAAGTGGATGCCCCACGCCGGCCAGGATCCGGCGGGTTCGTTCCAGACCCCACTTCACCGTCCCCGGGAGGGGCGGAAAGAGGCGGGCCGCAAGTGGGTCGTCCGGCGCGGGTCCAAAGTCTACCGAGGATCCGGAGGACGGGCCACCTCCGTCGGCCTGACCGTCTCCTCCGGACTGGCCGGCACCGGCCGAGCTCACTCCGCCAACGCTCCCTCCGGAGCCCACATGTGTCGGAGCAGCCGGATCACCATCTCCCGCATCTCCCTGCGATCCACCACACGGTCCACCATGCCGTGGTCCAGGAGGAAGGCGGAGCGCTGGAATCCTTCAGGCAGCTCCTGCTTGATGGTCTCCTCGATGACCCGGGGGCCGGCGAACCCGATCAGGGCTCCGGGCTCGGCCAGGTTCACGTCTCCCAGCATGGCGAAGGAGGCGGTCACCCCTCCGGTGGTGGGGTGGGTGAGGATGCTGATGAAGGGAAGTCCGGCTTCGTGGAGCTCGGCCAGAACCGCCGAGGTCTTGGCCATCTGCATGAGAGAGTAGATTCCCTCCATCATGCGCGCGCCGCCCGAGGCCGAGACGATGAGGAACGGACGCTCCTCCTGGATGGCCATCCGCCCCGCCCGGGCGATCTTCTCGCCCACCACCGAGCCCATGGACCCGCCGATGAAGGAGAAATCCATTACCGCCAGCGCCACCTCGACCCCATCCAGCGTGCCCCTTCCCGTGACCACGGCGTCGCGGCGACCCGTCTTCTTCTCCGCCGCCGTGAGGCGCTTGGCGTAGGGCTTCAGGTCGGTGAACTCCAGCGGATCGGCGCTGCGGAGGCGTGCGTCCATCTCCTGAAAGCTACCCTCGTCGGTAAGGAGCCGGATGTAGATCTCAGGTCCGACGCGGAAGTGATGGGCACACTCCGGACAGACGTGCAGATTCCTGGTGAGCTTCTCCCGGTAGAGGATCTCCCCACACCCTTCGCACTTGTCGAAGACATCCGACGGCAGATCGCGTCGATCTTCGGACTTGAGGGGTTTTTTCGCCTTTCGGAACCAGGACATGCCGTGAACCTCCGTAAGTGATGACTCCGACCCGGAATCTCTCGTTCCCCCGCGGCTACGCCTCCCTGCTCAACCGAACGGCCAGGGCGATGAACGCCCAGCAGGTCACGAGAAAGGTCCCGCCATAGCTCACGAACGGGAGGGGGATCCCCGTGATGGGCACGAGGCCCACGGTCATCCCGATATTGATGAACACGTGGACCAGCCAGGTTCCGAAGATACCGAACAGAACGAGGCCCGCAAAGGGATCGGCGGTCCGCTCTGCCAACCGCACGACACGCCAGAGGAGGAAGGCGAAGGCCGCCACCACCAGAGTGGCTCCGATGAAGCCCAGCTCCTCTCCGATGACGCTGAAGATGAAGTCCGTATGTTGTTCCGGAAGGAAGTCCAGTCGCTTCTGCGTTCCCTGGGTGAAGCCCTTCCCGGTGAGCCCGCCACTTCCGATCGCCACTTTGGACTGGATCAGGTTCCACCCCGCTCCCCTGGGGTCGGTGGACGGATCCAGGAAGACCAGCAGTCGGTTGCGCTGGTACATCGCCAGACTCGACCAGAGGGGATTCGCAATGATTCCGGCACTCAGGTTGGCCAGGAGTACCGCCACCGACTCCACCAGGTAGAGCCGATATCGGAAGGCGTACAAGAGAAGGGCCAGCCCCACGAAGTAGGCAGACCAGACCACCGTGCTGAAGGCCAGAATCAGGGCGATGCCCGGAGAGGCCAACAGAAAGAGGAGGAAGGGAGGCGTTCCGGCCCAGTAGAGAGCTGCAAAGAGAATGCCCACGAAGGCCAGGGCGGTGCCCAGGTCCGGCTGGAGGACCACCAGGGCCAGCGGAAGCCCCATGAGGGCCGCAGGCGCCAACAGGTCCCGAAGGGCCTGGGGCGGCGTCTCCCGGCTGGACAGGAGCCGGGCCAACCCCAGCACCGCGGCCAGCTTCGCGAACTCCGCCGGCTGAAACCGGAGGGGTCCCACCACGATCCAACGCCCCACCCCCTCGGCGGTCCCGGCACCGGTCCCGATGACCAGCGTGGCCGCCAGGAGGATCACGCTCAGGGCGTAGATGGGGAACGCGGCCCACTCGATCCACTGGGGCCGGACCTTCCACACCGCCGAGAAGGCGGCCAGCGCCACCGCGAGCCAGATGAGCTGCCGACGCCACGCACCCTCGGTGACGGGACTTGGGACGTTCAGGATCCCCGCCGAGTAGATCATGGCCACCCCGAAGAGGGAGAGCCCGAGCCCCATCCCCACCAGGATCGGATCGCCGGTCCAGCGACGGAGCCAGCTTGCCGGTGCCGCGTCCCTCGACATCACTCCCAGCGAGCCCAGGGGGCGGGCACACCCGCCCGGAGGTGCTCACCCAGGGTCTGGATGGTGTCCACCGGCATCCCGTACTTGCGACGCAGGTGGAAGTCCGCCGCCTTCGCCGCCAGCGGCGCCGCGACGCTCGAGCCGCCCTCTCCCGGAGCCACCTCCTCCACCAGGACCGCCAGTACGATCTCCGGGTCTCCATCCCAGGCGCCGGCCATGCCGACGAACCAGGCATCGGGGCCGTCCTGCTGCGCTCGCTGCGCCGTGCCCGTCTTTCCGATGAAGTCCCAGTGCTCCAGCGACGAGAGGTGGGCGGTGCCCCCCGGCGAGGTGACCTGCCGGAGCCCCTCCCGGAGCGCCTCCAGTGACCGTTCGCCCAGGTCCATCCGCCAATCCGTCTCCGGGTCGCGGTCCTGCGACCGGATGAGCTGCGGACGAGGTGCACTGCCGTCCCGAGCCAGGGCCAGGTAGAACTGGGCCATCTTCAGCGGAGTCTGGTCGTTGGGGCCCTGGCCAATGGCGAGGGTCATGACCTCGTTCTCGAACGGACGGTAGTCAAAGACCCGCTGCCACCAGTCGAGGCTGTCGGGGAACCGGCCGGGCATCTCCCGCGGAAGGTCCACGCCGCACGCCTGATCGAAGCCCAGCCGACTGCCCTCCTCCACCAGCCTCTCCAGTCCGATGCGGAGGCCCAACTGGTAGAACCAGACGTTGCACGAATGGGCCACCGCGCCAGCCAGGTCCAGGTGGCCGTGACCCTCGGGCCTCCAGCACCGGCGGGTCACCCCCTGGTAAGTATACGACCCGTAGCAGGCGGTGGGCATGACCCCGTCAGGCTCCACCAGATCCAGCTCGAGGCCGATGGCGGCGGTGGCCAGCTTCCAGGTGGAGGCCGGAGGATACCGACCCACGACCGCCCGGTTGTACAGCGGACGTGCCAGGTCGCGGTTCAGCTCCTCCCACAAGCTCCGGGAGATCCCCCCAACGAAGTCGTTGGAATCGAACGTGGGCGCCGAATACAGCGCCAGCACGCCTCCGTCTTCGGCGTTCAGGGCCACCACCGCTCCCCGCATGGTGTCCGGAAAGATCTGGTGGATGTATTCCATGAGCGCCAGATCCAGGTTCAGAAAGAGTTCCTCCCCCGGAACCGCCGGTGCCGCCGCATGTCCCTCGAAGGACCCCACCCCCCGACCCACCGCGTCCACCTCCACATAGCGGACGCCCTGGGTTCCCTGCAGGAGCGACTCGTACTGTCGCTCGAGCCCCTCCTTCCCCACGACCATCCCCTGCTCGTAGTCCTCGAAGAGCGGGCTTTCGAGCTCGGCGGCGGAGACCTCTCCCACGTATCCCAGCGCATGGCCCACAGCCGGGCCCGCCAGGTAGCGTCGCCTGGGGCGCATCTCCAGAAAGACGCCGGGGAACTCGGCCCGACGTTCCTCTACCTGGGCGATGGCGTCGTAGTCGGCGTTGTCCGTCACCAGGAGAGGCTGGCGCCGGTTCGACTCCGCCTCCTCCACCAGAGCCTCCACTCGCTGGGGCTCCAGTCCCAGGAAGGGGCTTAGCCGCTCCAGGGTGGCACGGATGGAATCGCCGGGTGCCGGAAAGAGCGACACGGAGTACGACGGTACGTTGTCGGCAATGATCTCGCCGTACCGGTCAAAGACGGTGCCCCGCGGGGGCGGCACGGGGAGGACGCGAAGCCGGTTCGAGTCGGACTGGAGCGCCCAGCTCGACCCCCGGACCACCTGGGCCCTGAAGAACGAGACCACCAGGATCCCCATGAGCACCACCAGGACCAACATGGCCCCGCGTGCCTTCGATCGTTGTTGGTTGGGGTGTGATCCCTTCATGGTGCCCTGCGAATTCCTGCGTGACGTCCGGCGCCGACGGCGCCTTCCCTTCCCGGACCCACCGCCCGGGAGCCCGGTGCCCGGTCTCTAAGATGTCGCCAGCGTCTCACGACGACCAGTCCCCCTCTGCCCGCTACACCGAGAGGTCCCGCCGCCAGACGCCGGTGACCAGGAGGATCAGCACCCCTACCAGAGCGGCGTATCCCGCGTCTACAGGTCCCTCGATGAGCAGGGCGCGGGTGGCGTCGCGACGAACGTCGTCACCGGCCACCACCCAGTGGAGGGCGGCCCGGAGCCACGTGCCCAGCAGGAGATAGCTCACGAGAAACAGCAACGACTCTCCCACGAAGAGCTCCCGGGAACGCGATCCCAACACTCCCAGCAGGGTGCACGCCAGGGCGTTGGCGCCAAAGGCCAGTAGCGAGAAGGCGTCCTCCATGAGGCCCAGAAAGAACCCGATTCCCGCCGCCGTCCCCGTTCGAACCTCCCGGGCCAGAAGCAGAAGCCCCACCGCCAACAGGTCCGGCGCACCCCGACCCATCCCGAATCCGACGTGCAGCAGAAAGTGCAGCACCGGGAGCAGGCACAGGATGGCGCGGTAGAAGCCCAGGGGTCTCACGGGCCCGGCTCTGCGCTGTCCGGCACTGTATCCGGATCCGGAGGCAAGTCGGGATCACCGGGCTCCCGGATGACCTCCGCCCCGCCCGGGATGTCGGTCTCTACGAGGGGAGCCAGGGTGTCCGGCGGCGGGTCGGCCCAGAGCCCCCAGAACGCTTCTACCCCCTCGTCGCCAGGGCGTGGATCTCCGGACGGCGAGGCTTCCGTGGTCATGACCAGAACGTGGGTGACCGCAGCGGGCCGGACCGCCGGTACGAGCCAGTATCCCCGGCGCCATCCCGCTTCGGTCTCGGCCAACGACTCCACGGCCCCCACCAGGATTCCCCGGGGATAGACGCCCCGGCCCGAGGTCACCACCGCGCTCCCCTCCTCCAGGGTGGTGTAGTAGGGCACGCCGTTGAGGAGAAGTCGATCTTCTTCCCGAAACGCGCCGTGCCGGGGCTCCACGAAACCGAAGGCTGCTCCGTCCAGCGTCATGGCGCTGACGCGAAAATCAGGATGGGTCCAGTCCATGGCCACCGAAGTGGACGAACCGACCTCCCGGATCACCCCCACCAGTCCCTCGGCCGAGACCACCGGGTCTCTCACCTGAACTCCGCCGTCCCGTCCCACGTCCAGGAGAATCATGCTCTCCGAGCCCCGGGTGCCGGCCCGGATCACGCTGGCCGACTGAAAACCGGGGCCGGCCCGCTCCCGAAGCTCCAGCAGATCACGGAGCCGCTGGTTCTCGTCCAGGAGCGTCCGCTGGGCAGACAGAGCGGCCGTGGCGGCATCCAGCTGCTGCTGGAGTTCGGCCATCTCTCCGGCACGGACGCGGGCCTGACTCAGCGACTCCTGGACCAGGATGAACGGCGCCAGAACCGTCCCCCGAAACACCCCGGCCACCTGTTCCTGGGCCGGAGACGGAAGGGCGATGAGAAGCCCCGAAAGGGCAATGAAGAAGAGCGAGAGGACCCACTCCCTCCGCCCGCGGGACTCGAACTGGTCCGGTTCAAACGACGGCATGACCCGAGCTGAGTCCTGAAGCTGAAGATGGGGATCGAACGGTGGCTGGACGAAGGGCGGGCCGCCCTTCCCCTCAGGTCACCAGCACATTCCGATACTTGTGCAGATCATCCAGGATCCGTCCCGCTCCCCGAACCACGCAGGTGAGCGGCTCTTCGTCCACGTGAATGGGAAGGTTCGTCTCCTGGGTGAGGAGGCGGTCCAGGCCTCGGATCATGGCCCCACCCCCCGTCATGACGATTCCTCGATCCACGATGTCGGACGAAAGCTCCGGCGGTGTGATCTCCAACGCCCGGCGAACCGCCTCGACGATGGCCTGAATCGGCTCCTGGATGCACTCCCGCACTTCTTCGGAATGAATGGTCACCGTCTTGGGGATGCCCGACACCAGATCCCGCCCCTTCACCTCCATGCTCCGCTCGTCTCCCGAATCGAAGGCCGACCCGATCTGGATCTTCACCGCCTCGGCGGTGGGCTCTCCGATAAGGAGGTTGTAGTTCTTGCGGAGGAAGGTGACGATGGTCGAATCCAGCTCGTCGCCCCCCACCCGGATGGAGGTGTTGGAGACGATTCCCGAAAGGGCGATGACGGCGATCTCGGTGGTGCCCCCGCCGATGTCGATGACCATGTTCCCGGTGGGAGTCTCGATGGGCAATCCTACACCGATGGCGGCGGCGGTGGGTTCGGCCACCATGTAGACGGCCTTCGCCCCGGCGGCCATGGCCGACGAACGCACCGCCCGGCGCTCGAGCTCCGTGATCCCCGACGGAACCCCCACCACGACCCGGGGCTTGATGCGGAAGATTCGCTTCGACGTGACCTGCTTCAAGAAGTGGCGAAGCATCATCTCCGTCACGTCCACATCGGCGATGACCCCGTCCTTCAGGGGCCGCACCGCTTCGATGTTCTCCGGCGTACGGCCCAGCATGCGCTTGGCCTCGAGACCGATCCCCAGAATCTTCTTGGATCCCTTTTCCACCGCCACCACCGACGGCTCGTTCAGGACGATCCCTTCGCCCTTGACGTATACGAGGGTGTTGGCTGTGCCGAGATCCACGGCAATGTCATTGACGGGAATCAGGGAACCTGAGCTGAACCACTTGGAGAACGAGGCCAATGCTGGAGCCCGTGGAGGTCAGTTGGTGGGCCGGATTTGTGAATCGTGAGGCGGCCCGGGCGGTCCTGCCGTTCGTCCGGGCGCCCCGGATTGTAAAGACGTGGGGGGTCCTTTGCAAGACGCGTTCCCGACGCACCCGTGTACTCCCCTCCGGTCCCGGCGCCGGTGCGGGGCCGGAAGCGGAGCCGGGCACCGATCCGGAGACGAACCCCGTGTGCGGAAAAGCTCAGTGGCAGCGCCCCCTGGAGCCTACCCCCGACCGGTGCTCCCGAACCCTCCCGAAGCTCGCTCCGTAGCCCCCAGCTCGGCGGCCTCCACCACCTCCGGGACCTCGAATCGGGCGAAGACGAGCTGGGCGATGCGGTCCCCGCGGCCGATGCGCACCGGCCGGCCGGAGAGGTTCCGGAGGAGAACCTTCAGCTCTCCCCTATAGTCGGGGTCGATGGTCCCGGGGGCGTTGGGGACGATGATCCCCTCGCGAAAGGCGAGCCCCGAACGGGGTCGCACCTGGCATTCCACCTGCGCAGGGAGTTCCATGACGAGCCCGGTGCCCACGGCCCGGGTCTCGTCCGGAGCCAGCTCGAAGTCGTCCTCCGCCGACCGCACGTCGTAGCCCGCGGCCCCCTCCGTGGCCCTCGACGGGAGGGACAGGTCCGGGTTCGACTCCAAGCGCCGGAATCGCACCCGAAGCTCTTTCGAGGCGTCTTCCCGCTTCTCCACCGGACTCAGGTTCCCACCAGTACCGAGTCCACGTCCACCAACTCCAGGTCGAAGGCCTCGGCAACTCCTTCGTAGGTGACCTGCCCACCCACCACGTTCACGCCCAGCTTCAGGGCCGGATCCTCTCGACAGGCGTTTTGCCATCCCTTGTCGGCCAGCGTGCGGGCGTAGGGGAGCGTGGCGTTGGTGAGGGCGAGGGTGCTGGTCCGGGCCACCGCACCCGGCATGTTGGCCACAGCGTAATGGATCACGTCGTCAACCACGTAGATGGGGTCCTCATGAGTGGTGGGATGAATGGTTTCCACGCATCCTCCCTGGTCCACCGCCACATCCACGATGACGGATCCAGGCCGCATGAGGCTCAGGTCCTCCCGGGTCACCAGCGATGGAGCCTTCTTTCCCGGAATAAGGACCCCTCCGATGAGGAGGTCGGCCCGGGCGAGTTGCTCGCGGATGTTGTACCGGTTCGAGTACATGAGCTCGACATTGGCCGGCATCACGTCCGACAGGTACCGGAGCCGTGGAAGTGAGATGTCCATGATGATGACCCGGGCACCAAACCCGGCGGCCATCTTCGCGGCGTTGGTCCCCACGACTCCGCCACCCAGGATCAGGACCTCGGCCGGGAGCACACCGGGCACGCCCCCCAGCAGAAGGCCCCGCCCCCCGTAGAAGCGCTCCAGGTACTTGGCGCCCTCCAGGATGGAGAGCCGTCCGGCCACCTCCGACATGGGAGTCAGCAGGGGCAGCTCCCCGCTGTCCAACTGGACGGTCTCGTAGGCGATGGCCACGGACCTCGAATCCATGAGGGCCCGGGTCAGGCGCTCGGAGGCCGCGAAGTGAAAGTAGGTGAAGAGGAGCTGGTCTTCCCGGATCCGGGGCCACTCCGGCTCGATGGGCTCCTTCACCTTGATGATCATCTCGGCGCGGGCCCACACCTCGTCGGCGGTGTCCACGGTCTCGGCACCAGCCTCCCGATACTGCTCGTCGGTGAAGCCGCTTCCCTCGCCCGCTCCCGCCTGCACCAACACCGTGTGGCCGTCCCGGACCAGCGCCTCGGCCCCGGAGGGGACGAGAGCCACCCGGTACTCATTCGTCTTGATCTCCGTCGGTACCCCGATCAGCATGGCCGGCTCCTCTTTCCTGGGATCAACTTCCCTTTGAGTAATGGAAACGCCTCCCTGGAGAGCCGTCCCTCGGTCGTGGCGGCATTCTGGATACAAACCTGCATACCTTCCATAGCCGCGAAATCTGACGTTTTGAAGGCCTGCGTCAAGCGGTTGTGGCCGAGCCGGGCCCCAGGCGCGTCACCACCTGCGCGTCGGGATCGAAGTATCTGGCGGCTGCGGCCTGCACCTCATCCGGCGTCACGGCCTCGATCAGGTCCAGGAGCTCGTCCAGGGTCCGGTGGGGCTGATCGTACAGGGCGAATCCCGCCAGCCGGTAGAGCCGCGACGAGGTGGATTCCAGCGAGAGCATGACCTGTCCCTTCACCTGGTCCTTCACCTCCCGGAGACCGGAGGGGTCGAGTCCGTTCCGGCTCAACGTCCGGTATTCCTCCAGGATCGCCTCCAGCGCCCGTTGGGCTGCGTCGGGTCGGGTGCCCACGTACACGCCACTCACCCCGGCACGGGAGTAGAAGGACTGGAACGAAAAAACCGTGTAGGCCAGCGCCAACTCCTCGCGGATCCGCTGGAACAGTCTCGAGCTCATCCCACCTCCGAAGGCTGACGACAGGAGGACCAGGGGGAAGCGGACGGGGTCGTTCCGCCCCGGCGTGCGGGTTCCCACCACCGTGTGGGTCTGGGCCGAATCGCGTTCCACGTGGGTCTGCCGGTGCTCCACCACCTCCGGGGGAGTGGGAATGGAGGCTGCCGCTCCCCCCCCTCTTCCCTCGAATCGCTCCTGGACCATCGCCTCCAGCAGCTCATGGTCCAGGTGCCCTGCGGCGGCGACGATGAGCTCGCCCTCCAGGTAGCAATCCCGATGGAGCGCCCGGAGCGCGTCGACCCCCATGGACGAGACCGACTCCCGGCTTCCAAGGATCGACTGGCCGTAGGGGTGGCTCTCCCACAGGTCGCTGCCGTGAAGTTCGAAGACGAGGTCGTCCGGGGTGTCCTCCACGGTGGAGAGCTCCTCCAGTACCACCTGCCTCTCCAGCTCGAGGTCCTCTTTTCGGAGCAGAGGGTTCAGCACCAGGTCGGAGAGGACGTCCAGCGCCTCGGGCAGGTGCTCCGAGAGGATCCGCGCCTGGTACGACGTGTGTTCCCGCGAAGTGAAGGCGTCCAGGGTGCCCCCCACCCGCTCCAGCGCCAGAACCAGTTCCCGGGCTCCTCGGGTCCGGGTTCCCTTGAAGACCAGATGCTCCAGGAGGTGGCTGGCCCCGGTGATCTCCCGGGGTTCGTGGGCCGAGCCCTGCCGCACCCAGATCCCAACCGACACCGAACGGACCCCGGGGATGTACTCCGACAGGATCCGGACACCCTCTGGGGTGGTGGACTCCCGCATGCGGCCCCCGCCCGGTCCGTTCGCCGTCTCCGAGGTCCGGCGATTGGAGGTGTCGAAGGCCCTGCCCGTCATCTCTGAATGGGGAAACGCCGAGACGGGGGGTTCGTCTCCCCCGTCCCGGCGTCGCCCACCGAAGCCGTTCGGCATCAGCGGCTGGCGGCCTCTACCTCCGCGACCTGCTCCCCCTCCTCCTCGACGGCAGCGCGCCGGGAGAGCCGCAGACGGCCCTTCTCGTCGATGGCGAGAAGCTTGACCCGCGTGATCATCCCACGCTGGAGGACGTCCTCGGTCTTCTCCACCCGTCCCTCGGTGAGCTCCGAGATGTGACAGAGCCCTTCCACGCCGGGCAGGATCTCGATGAAGGCTCCGAAGCTGGTGACGTTCTTGACCGGTCCCTCGTACACCCGGCCCACCTCCGGCTCCTGCACGATGGCCTCGATCATTTCGCGGGCCCGATCGGCACCTTCGCCGGAGACCGAAGCGATCTTCACCAGACCGGAGTCGTCCACCTCGATGGTGGCGCCGCTCTCGTCCTGGATGGCCCGGATCGTCTTCCCCTTCGGTCCGATGATCTCGCCCAGTTTTTCGGGATTCACCTGCATCGTGGTGATGCGAGGCGCATGCGGCGAGAGCTCCTCGCGGGGTTCGGCGATAGTGCCGTCCATGATGTCCAGAATGTGGTTCCGGGCCCGGGTGGCCCGGTTCATGGCGTCCTCCATGATCTCCCGGCTGAGGCCCGCCACCTTGATGTCCATCTGGATCGAGGTGACGCCCTTCCGGGTGCCGGCGATCTTGAAGTCCATGTCGCCCAGCGCGTCTTCCATGCCCAGGATATCGGTGAGGACCGCGGTACGCTCCCCATCGGTAATCAGTCCCATCGCGATTCCGGCACAGGAGGCCGAGATCGGCACCCCTGCGGCCATGAGCGCCATGGAGGTGCCGCAGACGCTAGCCATGGACGACGAGCCGTTGGATTCCAGCACGTCGCTGACCACCCGGATCGTGTAGGGGAAGTCGTCGTACGCCGGCAGGAGGGGCTGGATCGCCCGCTCCGCCAGGACCCCGTGTCCGGTCTCCCGCCGCGACGTGCCCCGAAAGGGCTTGGCCTCACCGGTGCAGAAGGGTGGGAAGTTGTAGTGGAGCATGAAGGACTTGGTGACCTCCTCCCGGACGTCGATGGAGTCGATCCGCTGCTCGTCCCGGGAGGTACCCAGCGTGGCTACCGCCAGCGCCTGGGTCTGTCCCCGGGTAAAGAGGGCCGAGCCGTGGGTCCGCGGCAGGACGCCCACCTCGCACGAAATGTCCCGTACGGTGTCCAGATCGCGGCCGTCGGGACGGGCACCCTCGGAGAGGATGAGCTCCCGCATGGTCTCCTTCTCGATACCCCGGAGGATGTCGCCGATCTGTCCCTCGGCCTCTTCGTATTCCTCGGGGGCCAGTTCGTCCTCCAGCGCCTGGGTGACGTCCTCTCGGACGGTGCTCAGGGCCTGGTTGCGCTGCTGCTTGTCAGCGATGGCCATGGCCTCCTCGATCCGGGGCTGAACCATGTCCTCCACCTTCTCCTGCAGCGTCTCGTCGGGGCTCTGGGACTTCCAGTCCATGGTGGCCTGACGGAGGCCGTCTACCAGCTCCTCCTGGATCTCCACCAGCTGCTTGATGCCCTCGTGGGCCACTTCGAGTCCCTCCAGGATCTCGGACTCGGGCACCTCGACGGCACCGCCCTCCACCATGAGGATGGCGTCGGCGGAGCCGGCCACCACGATGTCCACGTCGGAGTACTCGAGCTGCTGGAAGGTGGGATTCAGGATCCAGTTCTCCCGGATGCGGCCGATGCGCACGGCGGCCACCAGCGTATCAAAGGGGATCTTTGACATGTTCAGCGCCACCGAGCCCCCCAGGAGCCCCAGGACGTCGGCGTCGTTTTCCTGATCCGCCGAAAGAATGTTGCAGACGACCTGCGTCTCATTCATGAACCCCTCGGGAAAGAGGGGTCGGATGGGCCGGTCGATCTGACGGGCCGAAAGGATCTCCTTCTCGCCCGGGCGTCCCTCTCGCTTGAAGAACCCGCCCGGGATCTTCCCCGCGGCGTAGGACTTCTCCCGGTACTCGACGGTCAGGGGAAAGAAGGGGAGGTGGGTGGGTCGGTCCCGCGCCGTAGCGGTGCAGAGGACCACGGTCTCGCC